>NZ_LNDC01000100.1 GCF_001870905.1 Geitlerinema sp. PCC 9228 | reverse complement strand
TCCGTGCAGGGAAGTAGCTCTATTATAGGGCGCAAAGGGGGACTGCACCTCTCCCTCTTTTCTCATACAACATCTAGCCAATCTACAAGAAAGATAGCTACGACTATCAAGTCAACAAAAGTCAATTATTGTCCAGTAAATAACCTATTAGGAGGTAGCAGATCGAGCAGCGGAATGTGGGATTAAAAATGCGCCGCCCCAGCGACGCATCTAAAACCAAATTTTCCATAAATTCAGAAAGCCGATTAGGAACGAACCGCAGAAGGGGATTCTTGGGCTTCTAATTTGGCTTTTTCCTTGAATTGTAGTTTTTGTTTGTCCCCAAAATACATCAGCGGGATAATCACCAGCGTCAACGCCGAAGAAGTCAACATTCCGCACAGCAAAGTCCAAGCCAATCCCGACCAAACTGGGTCGCTCAAAATCGACAAGGTACCCAGCATGGTAGTGACACTGGTTAGCAAAATGGGGCGGAAGCGAACTGCACCTGCTTCAATAACAGCTTCCTTCAGTTCGCTACCCTCTTTCAAGCGATCGCTGACAAACTCCAGCAAAACAATCGCATTGCGCACCACAATACCAGCGAGAGCAATCACCCCAATCATCGCCGTAGCGCTGAAGTAAACGCCATTAAGCGAAAAACCAATCAAAATTCCAATCATTGCCAAGGGAATGGACCCCAGAATAATCAGAGGTACCTTAAAGCTGCGGAACTGACCCACCAAAATTAAATAGATGAGCATCACCGCTACTAGCATGGCCAATCCCAAATCGCGGAACACATCCAGGGTCAAATCCCATTCACCTTCCCATTTGATGTAGTAACCTTCTGGCAGCGGATTGCGGAAGAAATGGATTAACTGATCGATAACCGCGTAAACCGAGGAACGAGCCGCACTGGGCATTTCCTCTGTAGCACCCATTTCCCCAAACACATAAGCCACCTGGTCTTGGTTCTTGTGGAAAATGGGTTGGTCCACTGTTGCTGGTTCGAACTTCACCAATTCCGATAAAGGAATCAAATCGCCATTGGGGGTGGGAATTTGAATGCGGGTTAAATCGCTAATATTATCGCGATCGCTCTCGGCAAAGCGCACTTCAATCGGCACCGGCGTCAGTTCTCCCGGTACTTGCAAAATCGACACCTGAGACCCGTTCACCGCCATGCTAATGGTCTGGGCAACTGCCGAAGTACTCAACCCCATTTGATTGAGTTTCTGGCGGTCCACCACCAAACGCATTTGGGGGATCGTGTTTTTCACCGAATCGTCAACATCCACCACCCCTTTGGTTTCCCGGAATACTTCGCCTACTTCCTTAGTCAAATCCCGGATTTTCTCGTAATCCGGTCCGTACACTTCCGCCAGCATCGTCGAACGCACAGGAGGACCGGGGGGCACCTCCACCAACTTCACAATGGCATTATAGCGATCGGCAATTTCCCGCAGTTTGGGACGCAACCGCAGCACCACGTCTTCTGATTGGGCTTTCCGGGTACTTTTGTGGGTTAAGTGAACCCGAATATCGCCCAGATGCTCGCCTTCTCGATCGGTATTGCCCCGTAACATGCCGTTGAAGTCAATGGGAGCTGCCGTACCCACATAAGTTTCAAACTGGACCACATCTGGGTCTTTCTCGACCACCGCCTCCAGTTCTTTCATAACCTGGTTGGTTCGCTCCAAGTCCGTGCCCAAGGGATTGTCTAATTGCACCAAAAAGGTATTTTCGTCCGCTTTGGGCAACATCCGAAACTTCACCGCCCTAGTCAGCGGTAGCACGAAAGTTGCCAGCAGCATGCCCACAATCAAAAAGATGACAAACCGCCGCCGGGTTCGCGAATCCAGCAACGGTTCCATGACCCGCCGGTACAAGCGATAAACCTTATTCGGCGCTTCGCTAGCCTCGGCTAGAGTTTGCTGGCTGCTTTCGCCCTGGTTGCCAGTGGCATTGCCGTCATTGCCGGGATTCTGGGGCGGATGGCCGCCGTTGCCACCATTTTGGTTCGATGCCGCTTGCGATCGCTTGTGCTTGATTTTAATGAGCTTTACCCCCAAATAGGGCGTCACGCTCATAGCCAAGCCGGTACTAATCAACATCGCCACGGGCACGTTAAAGGGCAACGGTCCCATGTACGGACCCATCATGCCGGTCACAAATCCCATGGGAATAAACGCCAAAATTACCGTAACGGTAGACAGCAAAATGGGCGTTCCCAACTCGTTGACCGCCGCAATCCCTTCTTTGATTTTCTCGCTGGCACTCATGTTGGGGCGTTCGGCAAAGTGGCGGTGCAGATTTTCTGTTACCGCGATCGCATCGTCTACCAAAATCCCCAACGAGAGAATCAACGCAAACAGGGTAATCCGGTTAATGGTTTGCCCGGCAATCCAACCCACCAACAGAGTGCCTGCTAAGGTCAGGGGAATGGCAAACGCCACAATAGAGGCTTCCCGCCAGCCCAGGAAAATCACCAGCAGCGTTATTACGATGATAATCGCCTGAATTAAGCTGGTGTACAGCTCTCCAACCGCCTGGGAAGCTTCACGACCGTCGTTGCGGCTGACCGCTACTTCCACACCAGGGGGCAAGTCCGAACGTAACTCGTCAACGCGCTGGAAAATTTGTTTGGCTACCGTGACGGCGTTGGTACCTTCTTTCTTGGCAATGCCTAGGGTAATGCTAGGCTGCTCGCGAAACCCTTCTTCGGGATGGAGGTTATTGCTGGGATACGGTTCGGTGGCATCCCAATCTTCTCGAAAATGGATGCGGGAGTAAGTCTGCCGTTCGGTAAAAGCATCCCGTACGTTGGCAACATCGCGCAGGTAAATGGGGGCATTGCCCTCACCGCGCCCCACAATGGTATTGCTAATTTCTTGGGCCGATTGGTACAGCTGACCGCCTTCTAGAAAGATACGGTTTTTGCCCACGGTCACATCGCCGGCAGGCAGTTTGACGTTTTCTTGCTTGAGCCGTTGGGCAATGCTGGCTGGAGACAGTCCGTAACTGGCTAGTCGATCGGGGTCCAAATCAATGCGGATGGCCCGGGGATGACCGCCGGTAATGGTGAGCCTGCCTGTATTGGGGATGCTGCGCAAGTCCTCTAACAGGCGATCGCCAATTCGGCGCAATTCGTTGTCGCTATATCCCTCGCCAGTGACAGTCAGGGTGACGATGGGCACATTGTCAACGATGATGGGTTTGACAATATAATCAGACCCCTCGGGAAGAATATCTTGCCAGTTATAAAGCTTGTTTTGGAGTTTAAACAGGGAGTCTTCCCAGTCTTCACCCACGTAAAACTGCACCGTTATTTTCGATTGGGAATCGCGGGAGACAGAGTAAATTTCTTCAATACCTGTCAGTTCCCGCACTTTGGATTCGATGGGATTGGTGACAGTTTTTTCTACCACTTCAGCCGGCGCACCTGGGTACTCTAGGTAGACGTTGGCTGAAGGGACGACAACCTGGGGGTTTTCTTCTTTGGGGGTAAAGATAGCGGCTGCTACCCCGAAAATAACCAAAGCCGCAATGACCAATATGGTTACCTGAGAGTTAATAAAATAGGCGGTGACGCGGCCAACTATGTTGCGCTGTTCGGGGTCAGCACCGTTGGCAGATTGAGGGTTAGACATAGCAGTTTATCTGAAATAGGTGCAGTGTGGCCGTACCTGTTCCTCTTGCATTCGTTAATTTTATTATATAACTAATTAGTAATGGTAACGCAAGAGGGATGATTTTCCCATGTTTTTCTAGTCCTTGCCAAGGGACCGCAGCGCCAACTGGGTGGGGACAGAAGTTGGAAAGTGTCCGTCGTAGCCGTTGTCCCCAACCGTTCGCTACAATTAAAATTTGGATGCTATCTACCCAAGTGCTGTTGCCGGTACAAAACATTTCCTTCTCTTGAGGAAAATAGGGAATTATCGCTTGCCTCTGTTTGGTTTTGGTTATTTTATTGTTTGTTTGCCTATTCAGTTATTTCTTATGAGTTCGATTCCTACTTCTCCCTCCCAACTGCCTGCCAACCAGCAAACGCCCGCATCTGCCCAAAAGCCGCTTTTAGGCATGTCTTTGCCTCAATTGCAGGAATGGGTGCAACAGCAAGGACAACCGATCTATCGCGCCCAGCAGCTCCATCAGTGGCTCTATGAAAAGGGCGTCCATTCCCTATCTGATATTACCGTATTTCCCAAATCATGGCGAGCGGAAATTGCGGATGTGCCCGTGGGGCGATCGCAAATTTTCCATCGGTCGGTTGCCCCTGACAAAACGGTGAAATACCTGCTGCAACTGGAGGATGGTCAAATCATAGAAACGGTGGGGATGCCCACTGAAAAACGGCTGACGGTGTGCGTTTCTTCCCAGGTGGGCTGTGCCATGGCTTGCGATTTCTGTGCTACAGGCAAAAGCGGTTTCCAGCGCCACCTCAAAATCCACGAAATTGTCGATCAAGTCTTGACGGTTCAAGCAGATTTCGGTCGGCGGGTTTCCCATGTGGTGTTTATGGGCATGGGCGAACCCTTGTTGAATCTGGAGGCGGTTTTGCCGGCGGTTCGCTGTCTCAATCAGGATGTGGGCATCGCAGCGCGATCGCTGACCATTTCTACTGTGGGCATTCGCGGTCGCATTCGCCAGCTAGCCCAGGAAAAACTCCAAGCTACCCTAGCAGTTAGTTTGCACGCCCCCAACCAACAACTGCGCCAGGAACTTATCCCCAGCGCCAAACACTATCCTCTGGAAGCACTCATGCAAGAATGCCGCGAGTACGTACAAACCACCAAGCGGCGGCTGAGTTTTGAATATACCCTACTGGCTGAGTACAACGATCGCCCGGAACATGCAGCACAGCTGGCACGGCTTTTGCGGGGGTTTCAGTGCCACGTTAATTTAATTCCCTACAATCCCATCCCGGAAGTTGCCTACAAGCGCCCCGACCAACAGCGCATTGACCGGTTTCAACAAGCATTGCAAGAACGGCACGTGGCGGTTAGCGTTCGCTATTCCCGGGGGTTGGAAGCAGATGCCGCTTGCGGCCAGTTGCGCACCCGTCAGTCCTAACTGTTTTTGCGGAAAAATGTTAAAAAATATTGCAATTGGCAGCTATTTTGCTGGGGGTGCGCTAAAATCTATATTAGAAGGGGAAGTATAATCTTTTATAAATACAAGAGGTTCTCCTCCCCCTTTTAGATATTGTATATCCAAGCGCCGGCAAAAAACGAGTGGGAAACCCAATTTTTAATACAAATTAACAAAAACAGCATCCCAAAACCAGATAGAATAAAACCAATCTAGGAATCTGTAGCCGCCAAAATAAGGATAATCCCGTTTATGACCACCCATTTCATCGAAGCGGAAATCAACCTGCAAGAACAACCAAAAAACTTACAAAAAGAAATCGCAGCCGAACTAAACAAACGCGGAGAACCCTTGCGTTGGGCGATTACCAACGTCGATCGCGATCGAAAGCGAGCCCAAGTAGAAGCCGTCGTTGTGCGCGAACAGTAGCCCCGTCAGCCCCCGGCTGAAGCACGGGGACTTCATGCCTCCAGCTTCAGGTAGCTGACTAGCCCTTCGCCCTTTGGGGCTAGGTTTTTAGGGTCATGGCACCGACAAATGCTTTCGGTGTTGGTCGCCCTGCCGTTAACAGTTAAACCGCCCTACCAGGGGTCAGGCAGTGCCGTTAGCCCAACCAGCCCGAAAAACATTGGCCAGGAAACAGGGGAGGCAATGCCGGCTCTAACACCGAAAGAGCGGAAACTGCACCTCTTCTCGCTTTTAGTTACCGTTCGTTTTTCCTCCCGGCGCTAAAACGACAGGGCTTGCCAACGTATCGGAGATTTTCCGTGCAAAAACATCCATACACCGTCGTTTTCATTGTTCCCACCGGAACAGGCGCTGCCATTGGGGGCTATGCCGGGGATGCCATGCCGGTGGTACGCGCGATCGCCCAAGTAGCCGAGCGGGTCATCACCCATCCCAACGTCCTCAACGGGGCGCAGCTGTACTGGAACCAACCCAACCTATTTTACGTAGAAGGGTACGGATTGGACCAATTTGCCGCCGGTGCGTGGGGATTGCAACCCGTACGTCGCAACCGCGTTGGCTTCATTCTCGATCGCGCCATCGAGTCAGACCTGCAACTGCGCCACATTCAAGCAGCTCAGGCAACGCGCGCCAGTCTAGGACTGCACATCAGCGACTACACCATTACCGACGCTCCCTTAGAAGTGGAACTGCAAACCGCCACCTCCGGAACTTCCTGGGGGAATGTGGGTAATCCCGATAGTCTGCTGCGGGCTGCCCAAGACCTCATCGAGGCTGGTGCGAACGCCATTGCTGTGGTAGCACGTTTTCCCGACGAAGACCCAGCCAACGCCACCTTGCAACAATACCGCCAGGGGCACGGTGTCGATGCCCTTGCCGGAGCAGAAGCCATTATCAGCCATTTGGTGGTACGCACGTTTCGCATCCCCTGCGCCCACGCACCAGCGCTATACCCGCTTCCCCTCGACCCCAACCTATCGCCGCGCGCCGCTGCTGAAGAATTGGGCTATACCTTTTTTCCCAGCGTCTTGGTGGGGTTGAGTCGCGCCCCTCAATTTGTTATTTCCCCAGCAGAGCAGCCCAACTTTCCACCAGACAGTATTTGGGCGTCTCAAGTAGATGCCATAGTGGTTCCCGAGGGGGCTTTTGGGGGAAGCGCTATGTTAAGTTTGTCTCAGATGGGCATCCAAGCGATCGCTGTAGAAGACAACCAAACTGCGACCAACGTACCTCCCGAAGCTTTGGGAATTGCCGCTACCCGCGTGCGCTCGTATTTGGAAGCTGTGGGCGTCTTGGCTGCCCATCGCGCTGGGATAAGTACGGAAGCACTAGCACCGGAAATTCCCCCCTTGTGTTGTTTATCGGAAAATCGGTGAGTGAACGGACGCCTCAACCAGAACTAGAACCGCTAACCCGCACCCAAGTTCTCGTCGCCATGGGCGTGACGGCTGCTTTGCTTTTGGTAGCCGCCAAACTGTGGCAGTATCTAGGCAACATCCAACTGCTGCCACTAACCCTCAGCTGGGAAGGAATTTGGCTGGGGGTGGGACTTGGCAGTATCATTACCCTAGCAAGCGCGCTAGTCTATCAAATTTGGCCCGCCTATCGCCGTAGCGCGGCCACCTACTTGCAATTTATTCTCAAACCTCTCACCTGGTCGGATTTAATTTGGTTGGGATTGCTGCCCGGATTGAGCGAAGAACTGCTGTTTCGCGGCGTGATGGTTCCGGCTTTTGGTTTGGATGCAGTGGCTGTGGTGGTTTCTAGCCTGTGTTTTGGCATTCTGCATCTGTTGGGCAGGGAACAGTGGCCTTACACGGTGTGGGCAACGGCTGTGGGGTTGTTGCTGGGCGGCAGTGCCCTGGTTACAGGGAATTTGCTGGTGCCCATTGTTGCCCACATTACCACCAATTCTGTCTCCAGCATTCTTTGGAAGCGATCGCAAAGCCAGCAATCCTAGAAGAGCGTTGTTTGCTAGTAGGTAGATGTTTGGGCGGCTTCCCTCGCCACAGCCAATGCGATCGCGGGGGGATAGATTTTGTGTTCCTGCACTTGAACCCGCCGGTGTAGGGTTTCGGGGGTATCGCCGGGCACAATCGGAACCGCCGCCTGCAGCAAAATCGGTCCGCTGTCTACTTCCACCGCTGCCATGTGAACCGTACAGCCGGTAATGGTGACGCCAGCTTGCAACGCCTGTTCGATGGCATGTACCCCGGGAAAACTCGGTAGCAGGCTGGGATGGATGTTCAAAACGCGATCGGAAAACGCTTCCAACAAAACCGGCGTTACAATCCGCATCCACCCTGCCATAACCACCCATTCCACTTGGTATTGTTTGAGGGTTTCTACAAGTTGGGCGTCGTATTTTTCCCGTACCTTGTACTGTTTGTGGTCCAGGAAAACCGTGGGAACGTTCCACAAGGGGGCGCGTTCTGCCACTTTGGCTTGGGGTCGATTGTAGATGAGAACTTGGATTTGGGCGTTGAGTTGTCTGGCTGCGATCGCTTGGGCAATGGAGACAAAATTGCTACCGCTGCCGGAAGCCAAAACCCCCAATTTCACCGGGGGATCTCCTTGCTGGCTGGCATCAAAAAACTGAGAGGGTAAATTGGGCGAGATCAAACTTGGCGTATAGGGCGATCGCAGGGAAATCAACCAGTCGTTATTCATGAAACAAGCACTACCATTGCTGACAACCAAACTCCCAGCATATCATTCTGGGTTCGGCAACTCCACCAACTGGGAATTGCCGCCACATTGAATATCGCCAGCCACATTGGTAGGTGCCTCCGGTGGCGGCGGTGGCGTCTGCGAAGCTTCTGGTGTCGCGCAAATCCCAGCCACACTACTGGTCAAACCGCTTTCGTCAGTAATGACAAAAATAGCCGCCGTATAGCTTTTCAAATCCTCTTGCTGGGCAGTTGCCGTCATCACAATTTGTTCTTCGGGATGGTTAGACCCCGCAATCTCGTAGCGATAGTTTTCCGTCGTTTGCGGTACATCCACCGGCAAAGCATTCATTTCGGTGGCAAAGCGGTTGTTATCAATATGGTAGGCTTTTTGCGCCCGACTGAGGCTGCGCAAGTATTCTTTGCCTTCCATTTGGCGGGTTTTATGGGTCGGACCTTCGCTATTGTAAATGGAAACATCCGGTGGCAGGCTCATTTCTTGGGAGACTTTGCGGAACTTGGTAGCATTGGGATCAAAACTGGTCGGTCGCGGTTGACCGGGGTTGGTTCCCGCCAGCTGTACGATTAATTGGCCGTCTGGGGTGAGGTCAAAAATCGTTTCTACCGTTTCTCCTTCTCCCACCCGAACGTTTAGTTCCATCGGATCGGGGGTGGGATTGATGGTATAGCCAAATTTTAAAGCGATCGGGTCCGATTCTTGCAAAATAATATAAAACTGCCCCACTTTGGTAAAAATTAAGGTCATGCCATTATTGGCAGAGTTGGTGGCTTCCCAACGACCGTACAATTGTTCGGCCACTTGGCGACTGTCGGTTAGCGCATCGGCTTGTGCTAGAACCGGCGTTGCCGCTACTGTATTCGCATTGGCTAAGGTAGCTGCCGGTAGGGCAACTAGCAACCCACCACAGAGGCTGTAAATTCCCCACTGGCGCAGTTGATTTCGGAACTTGGGACGGACAAAGGTTGGCATATTATGTGGTTGGTGATGGTTTTGATGGGCGTTGCTGTGCAAAAACAAAGAAAAGACACGCAAAGGGCATAGAAACCCAGCAGATCTATATTAGATCGATATGACTGCTATCTATTGGCGGCAGTTCCAACCCAAATTCCACCACTACCCAGGCAGACAGAACAACCCAAAACTGCCAACCAATAAAAAAGAGGTCCGAACGACCTCCTCGTGATGTGGGAAAGCCCAGCACGCTGGTACCTTCAATCGTATCAATAGCTTTACTGCAAACCGGTATTGACGCCCTGTTTGCCAGTAGCCAATTCCACTTTTAAAATTTTGCCACCCATTTTCATGATACGTTGCTGCTCTCTAAACCAAGCATCGTAGGGAACCAACTTGGTGAAATAGGTGTTTTGCAACTCTCTTTGCGTGCGAATGCGGTTGAAACTAGGCATGCAGGCGGTAATTTTAAACATGCGCATGGGCTGCTTTCTCCTTAAATGACAGGTGGAAATTAAAAAATTTTTTCGCTATAGGAAATTTCGCTAGATAGGCAATATCTCAGGCAGGGAGTCAAGAGTCAATGCCAACCCCTCCAACCTCGAAAGATTTTACCAAAGCTAACAGGCTGTAGAGGAGCTAGCACTCCCTCTTGACTGTTTGTAACCTTACCTGAGGAGATTGGTTGCCCCGAGAGCTACCGCTACCTCCTACATGGGGGAAGCTAGTTTAGCTCAAGCCAGAGCAGATGTAATCGAAGTATACACCCATTTCCTTACCGGCATCGGGACCCACCAAGCTGGCGGTTACTTCTTTCATGGCTTGGATAGCTTGTACGGTAGCACCAATGGGTACGCCCAAGGAGTTGTAGGTTTCTTTCAAGCCATTGAGTACCCGCTCGTCCAAAATGGAGGTGTCGCCAGCCAGCATGGCATAGGTGGCGTAGCGGAGGTAGTAGTCCAAGTCGCGAATGCAAGCAGCATAGCGGCGGGTGGTGTACATGTTGCCGCCAGGACGGGTGACGTCGGAGTACAGCAAGGACTTGGCAACGGCTTCTTTAACGATGGTGGCGGCGTTGGCGCTGATGGTAGCAGCAGCACGCACGCGGAGTTCGCCGGTGCTGAAGTAGTTCTTCAGCTTATCCATCGCCGCATTGTCCAAGTATTTGCCTTGAACGTCGGAGGAATTAATTACAGAGGTAATTGCGTCTTGCATTTTTCTTGTTTCCTCGTGTTTTCTATCTTCGGTTTACAATAACCAGTTCGTTCGCGATCGTGGCGTCCTTGTCGGACAACGTTTTTTTTTCGTCGCGGCCAAGGCTGGGCGAGCCAACAACGGCCTCAGCTGCTAGCAGTGACTAGGCTTACTGCATGGCACCGATGACGTAGTCGAAGTAAGAACCGGCTTCGGCAGCATCTTCGGCGGAGAGCAAGCCCATGGATACGTCTTTCATGGCACGAACCCCTTCCGCTACGGCATCGATCGGAGTTCCCAAGGATTTGTACATTTCACGAACGCCCACAATGCCGATTTCTTCGATGGGGGTGACATCGCCGGCTACGATTCCGTAGGTAACCAGGCGCAGGTAGTAGTCCAAATCGCGCAAGCAGGTGGCGGTCATTTCTTCGCCATAGGCGTTGCCACCAGGAGATACCACATCAGGACGTTTTTGGAACAGTTGGTCGCCGGCTTGCTTGACAATGCGTTCGCGGGAATCGGTCATTACTTGCGCAATGCGCAGACGACGCTCGCCGGAATTGACAAAGGTTTTGATCCGGTCTAGTTCGCCAGGGCTCAGGTAGCGAGCCTCGGCATCGGCATTCACGATGGACTTCGTGACGATACTCATTTAGGTACTTCCTCCCAACAGGAATGTCGTTTTCTCAGGCTAGTTGTGGCGTCCTTACTTCCCCCGGAAAAATGGGTTTCCCTGGAGAATTGGGGTTTGAGACAGCAGCCCAACGGTTAACGTTCGACTGGTTTTGCCTCTTGGGTCGCGCCACGCGACCCGTGCTGTAGCCTCCCAGCAACCGAAAACTTTTGACTGCTGCCAAGGGAGCTCTCGGTCATTATACAAGGAGTCTATCTGATATTTTACTGGGAAGTGCAACAATTCCTTGCAAGATTGTTCGTACTTTCCCATCTACGTTTTTCAAATACGGATATTTTGCAGCATGATGTTTCATTTCTGAGAAGATGGTTAATATTTTTTAATATTTAAACCATGGGAAAGGGGATGGGGAAAGAATTGGGAGCGTGGGAGATTAGGAGATTTAGGAAATAAATTGATTTTTGGTTCCCCTGCCCCGATACCCCCCTGTCCCGATGTGCCCCTGCCCCCTATTCTCTTCTGCCTTTGGAAAGGTACACTAGGGAAACCTGCTTGTCCATTTTCTGGAATTGCTTGCAATCGGTATGGCTACATTTTTATTAGAAGTTGGTACAGAAGAATTACCCGTTGATTTTATCGATCTTGCGATCGCCCAATGGGAAACCATAGTACGCCAGTCGCTAGCGGAACACTTTCTCACCAGCGAATCCATCGAAACCTACGCTACTCCCCGTCGTTTGGCCCTGTTGGTTTCGGGATTGCCCGACAAACAAAGCGATCGCGAAGAGGAAATTAAAGGTCCCCCCAAAGACGTGGCCTTCCAAAACGGCAAACCCACCAAAGCCGCAGCCGGTTTTGCCCGCAAACAAGGGGTCAATATTGAAGATTTGCAGCTACGGGAAACACCCAAAGGCGAATTTGTGTTCGTCCAAAAACACATCCGCGCCAGAGCCACCCCAGAAATTTTAACGGAATGCATTCCCAACTGGATTCAAAACACCGAAGGCAAGCGCATGATGCGTTGGGGAGACGGCGATTTAAAATTTTCCCGCCCCATCCGCTGGTTGGTTGCCCTGTGGGATAGCACCGTTTTGCCCGTACAGCTAGAAAATGGGTCTGAGACCATCGTAGCCAAACGTTCCAGCTACGGACATCCCGTTTTGCATCCCGACCCCATAGAACTTCACAGTGCCGGCGAATACGTCCAAAAAATGCGTGCTGCCGGTGTAGAAGTTAGCCTCCAACGACGCCGCCAAAGCATCGAAACCCAAGTCAAAGTTGCTGCCCAGCAAGTGGGAGGCGAAGCCGACCTGGGGGAAAATTTGTTGGCGGAAGTAACCAATTTGGTGGAATATCCCACCGCGGTGGTGGGTCAGTTTGACCGGGAATTTTTGGAACTACCGCCGGAAATCATTACTACGGTGATGGTTACCCACCAGCGGTATTTTCCCGTCAAATCTACCCAAAATGAAAATACACTGCTGCCCTATTTTATTACCGTCTCCAACGGCGACCCCAAAAAATCAGATATCATCGCTGCGGGCAACGAACGGGTAATTCGGGCACGTTTGGCTGACGGTCAGTTTTTCTACGAAACGGACTTGCGCCACTCCCTGGAAAACTATGCCGAGCAATTAAAAAGCGTTACTTTTCAAGAAAAGTTGGGGGATTTGCAACAAAAGGTCGATCGCATGCAGACCATTGCCGATCGCATTGCCAACCAGCTGTCGTTATCCACCGACCAACGCGATCTCATTCACAGGGCCATTTGGCTTTGCAAAGCCGACTTGGTTAGCCAGGTAGTTTATGAATTTCCCGAATTGCAGGGCATCATGGGGGAAAAATACGCCCGCGCCAGTGGCGAAACCGAAGAAGTTGCCAAGGCGATTTTCGAGCATTATTTGCCCCGCAGTGCTGGCGACGACCTACCACAAACCATTACCGGTCAAGTCACCGGTTTGAGCGATCGCTTGGATACGTTGGTGAGCATTTTTGGTTTGGGCATGCTGCCGACGGGGTCTTCCGATCCGTTTGCCCTGCGCCGCGCCGCCACAGGCATCATCAACGTGGTATGGCATGCCAACTTATCCGTCGATTTGTACCAACTGCTGCGCTCGGCAGTCAACGACTTTACCGAAAACCATGCCGATGCCGCTGCCACTACCGCTGAAGAACTGTTTTCCCAACTGCAAAGCTTTTTCAACGGTCGCTTGCGCAGTTTGCTGGTAGACGAACAGGGCATCGATTACGATTTGGTCAATGCGGTCCTGGGAGAAGAGGATCCCGAATACAGCCAACGCGCCCTAGAAGATATCCGCGACCTCCACGAACGTGCCTCTTTCTTGCAAAAAATCCGCAATAACGGGACTTTGGCACAAATTTACGAAACCGTCAACCGTTCTTCGCGACTGGCCAAACAGGGAGAATTGGATCGAGATACCCTCGACCCCAAAGCCGCGATCGATACCCACTGCTTCGAGAAAAATTCCGAATCTGCCTTTTACGAAGCATTGATCGAGATGCTACCCAAAACCGAAGCTGCCCGGGAACAGAAAAACTACCAGCAATTGGTGGATGCGATCGCGGAAATTATCCCCATTGTCAGCAATTTCTTTGACGGTGAAGACAGTGTCTTGGTAATGGCAGAAGATGACCAAATTCGCCGCAACCGCCTCAACTTGTTGGGTCTGTTGCGCAACCACGCCCGGGTTTTGGCTGACTTTGGCGCGATCGTCAAAGATTGAAACTCTCATGAATTCTATTCGTGAGATTCTCGCTTCATAGGGTGTGCCTAGATGGATTCGTGCTGAAGCTAGTCCATCCCCGACCACAGGTCCCCTCGGCGAGCGTTTTTCCGCCCTGTGGTGGACGTACTTTTCAAGCAATCGTAGCACATTTTGACGGTGGCTAAAGCCGCACGGATTGCTTTTCCTCCCGGCTGGGAAAGAGGCAGGGCTTTCAAACTCCCGTCTTTTCTCGTCAAAAATTGGGGAGAGGAGTTGGTCTAAAATACCTCTACAACCCGAAAATCTGCATATTTTGGCGCGGTTTTTGGGGCGTTCGTTGCTCTTTCCCCGTTAGCCATAGCAAAAGAAGGAAATTCATGGATAACGCTTGCGTAATTGGTTTGGGAAAATCCGGTGCCGCTGCTGCCCGGTTGTGTGCCGAACTGGGTTGGCGCGTAACCGTTAGCGATGCGGGCAATTCTGCCTCCCTACAACAACAAAAACAAGCACTAGAAGCAGAAGGCATCGAAGTTCGTTTGGGGGATGCCTTCGACCCCAACTTTCCCTGGAATTTAATTGTGGTTAGCCCTGGGGTACGGTGGGATTTGCCAGCTTTGGTCCAAGCGAGAGAACAAAAAATCGATACCATTGGGGAAATGGGGTTGGCCTGGCGCGCCCTCAAAGACAAACGATGGGTTGGTATTACTGGTACCAATGGCAAAACCACAACCACAGCCCTGACCGATGCCATTTTTCAGACCGCCCAGCGACAGGCTTTTGCTTGCGGTAATATTGGCTATGCTGCTTGCGATTTGGCCAGATATGCTTTCAAACATCCTTTGGACTGGGCGATCGCGGAAATTAGCAGCTATCAAATCGAATCCTCCTCAGAAGTGGCACCAGAAATTGGCGTTTGGACCACTTTTACCCCCGACCATCTGGAACGCCACTATACAGTAGAAAATTACTGCCGCATCAAAGCCCATCTGTTAAGGCAATCCCACCGGCAAATTTATAACGGCGACGATCCATTTTTGCGCCAGCAAGCCACAGAAAATCCCGATGTCATTGCCATGCGGGAGGATGCCTGTTGGACCAGCATTCGCGGTCGGCAGTACATTCCCGGCAATCCGGCGTTGGGGGTTTATATCGAGTCGGGTTGGGTAACCTACCAGGGAGAAGCCATCGTGCGTGCGGATGCCTTGCCCATGCAGGGGGCACATAACTTACAAAATATGTTAATGGCTGTGGCGGCGGCGAAGTTGGCAGGCATAGAAAATGAAGCAATTGCCCCGGCAGTGGCGAACTTTCGCGGCGTTCCCCATCGGCTGGAGGTGGTGGGCACCTATCGCGGTATTCCCTTGATCAACGATAGCAAGGCAACCAACTACGAGGCAGCCCAAGTGGGGTTGAATGCGGTGGAAGCACCGGTGATTTTAATTGCTGGTGGCGAGGCGAAAACGGGAGATGATACTGGTTGGTACGAAACCATTCGCGAAAAAGCAGCTATGGTGCTGTTAATTGGAGAAGCTGCCCCAACATTTGCTAGGCGGATGCAAGCGTTCAATCTCGATGGCTACGAAATTGTGGAAACTATGGAGGCGGCGGTGGAACGTGCGATCGCCCTTGCCCCTAAGTATCGAGCGCGTACTGTGCTTTTATCGCCAGCATGTGCTAGTTTCGATCGATATACAAATTTCGAGCAACGGGGAGACCATTTCCGACAGCTGTGCGCTAGGATCGAGCATCTTTAAATATTCCAGAAAAACGCATATCCAATTTGTGGCAAACATGATGAAGGGTAAAGATTTCCTAACACTGGCGAATTGCAGCACCCAGGAAGTACGGAGGTTGCTGGATCTGGCTGCTCAAATGAAGGCAGGAACACTGAACCGCCGTTTGGCAGGTAATTATGGGGCACCGCCAATTTTGGGCTTGCTATTTTACAAGGCATCCACCAGAACGCGGGTGAGTTTTTCTACTGCGATTTACCAGCTAGGCGGTCAAGTATTGGACCTCAATACCAACGTGACGCAAGTATCCCGTGGCGAACCGGTGGCCGATACGGCAAGGGTTTTGAGTCGGTATTTGGACGTACTGGCGGTACGTACTTACGAACAGCAGGAGTTGGAAGCGTTTGCTCGCTATGCGGATATTCCGGTGATTAATGCGTTGAGCGATTTGTACCATCCCTGTCAGGCACTGGCTGATTTGCTGACGGTACGGGAATGTTTCGGTCGGCTGCAGGGAATTACCCTCACTTATTTGGGAGATGGGAATAATGTGGCGCATTCTTTGTTGCTGGGTTGTGCGTTGGCTGGCGTGAATATCCGCATTGCTACACCGGAGAAGTTTGCACCGCAGGCTGATATTGTGACGAAGGCGAAAAACCTCGCAGCGATCGCGGGAACGGAAATTACCATTACAACGGACCCGAAAATGGCCGCTGAAAACGCTCACGCTTTATATACGGATGTTTGGGCGAGTATGGGGCAAGAATCCCAAGCCGAACAGCGAATTCCCACGTTCCAGGCTTACCAACTCAACCAGGATTTGCTTTCCCTAGCAGACCCCGATGCGATCGTGTTGCATTGCTTGCCTGCCCACCGCGGTGAAGAGATTACGGAGGAGGTTTTGGAAGGGGAACAGTCTCGGGTTTGGGACCAGGCGGAAAACCGCATGCACGCTCAAAAGGCTTTGTTAGCAAGTATTCTAACGTAATACCGTTTTCTTAAAATTGCGCAAGAAATAGTCGGGTATTTTTGTAGGGGTGGCTCACCCGTTGCGCCCCTACCAAGGCAGTTTATCAATTTCAGACAATCATTGTGTTTTTAAATAGAATTATAAAAAATAAGTTTTTTTGATGCCAGTTTTTTTTTAAATAAAAAGCAATGCCACCAGATAGAAACTTTTTTGGCGGCATTGCTTTTTTATAACTGGAAATTATTCTTGCGACCCAGAATTATACCATTTTCTTGATAACATGCAATAGATATAGATAATAGAGGCATTTTTGTAGGGGCGCTTCGCGAAGCGCCCCTACCAGGGAAATTAGAAAATTCCAGAAAATTATGGTTTTTCAGAAATGGTATTAATCGGCTGGTTGGTCGCCGGCTCGTCTAACTCAAAAGAGTGAAACGGTTGTCCGAAAAATCGATCCGCGTTGCTGGTACGATACCAAGCAGTCAAAAAAGAAAGAACGAACAAAACCCAAATTCCCAACAAACCAGCAATGTAGACTTGCAGCTTGCGAATTTCGCGCACTCGTTGTGTTTGCATGGCTATCATCTTCCCATCATTTCATGTTTGTGCGACAATATATCGGTGAAAAAATAAAGCATTCTCCCCTAGTACAAAGGTGCATAGGGAAATAGCGGATGCCAGTTCATAACCGTGGCAGCAACGATAAAGAGGATGCTCCAGAAAAAGATCGTGCCGGGTCTGAGGTCGCGGTTTTTTAAAAACTGGTGCAAAATCAACCAGCTAGCCAGCCAGGCAAGTAATAGCAGCGTAGCTTTGCCGGCATAAGGGCCGATTCTGCCGTACAAATCATCTGGATTGTGACTTCCGGGTATCCAAGCACCGAGGGTCCACAACCAGTTTTTCCAAGTAGTAGACAACATGGCAATATGTTGGTTTACCATTAAAAAGAAACAGGAAAAGGTAGCACTTAAAATGGCTGCAGCTGCCGGTCCATTGGTGTCTGGAGTATTGGTAGCACCTTTTGATAGCTGGGAAGGGAAATTTTTCAGAAAGTTCCAAACTTTCAGGTAGATGGGATAATTTCTGGTGGTATAATTTTGGTTCATTTCGGTCAACTTCGTGCCGTCAAATATGGTTTTTTTTGTTTGCTTGCCACTTCCAACCAAGGGATAATGTCAACATGGGGAAGCAATTTTGGGTGGAAAAAGAAGTAGAATTTGTTTTTCTACGAGCGATCTGCCAGTTTTACAAACCGTGAATTTTGGCAACTCCTAGTCCGGAGATAAATCCACCAATTCCGAAAAACATCATCGCCATTAAACCCACAGCAACAATCGAGAGAACGGTGCGATTTTTGTTGTGAAGGATTCGATCGCCGTAACGCCAGGCAATCCAGGTACAAGCCACGCCAATGGGAATAGTAAATAGCACGGTAAATTCGTGATATTCCATGTATAGATAATGCACTAAAGGCGTATGTTCTTTTAACCAAGCTCTGGCACCGTTAATAGGAGCACGATAGCGGGTGTAGCTCCACATCCCGGAGCAAATTGCTAAGAAAGCAAGGGTACTAGCCCAAAAACTCAGGGTACGAATTTGCGGTAAAATTGTTGATTTGCCTCGCAAAAGAGGAAAAGCTAAATGGCCAGCATAAGCAACGATTACAGTAGCCAGCATCGCTGCAAGTCCGTGCAGTCCGTTCATCCAGCGATGCCAGGGACTGGGATGTAAGAAATTTACTAGGGGTAGAAATAGAAAGGCGGCAGCCGTTAATAAGCTCAAGCCGTACACGCAATTTGTGGCAATATCGGCATTTCTCAGCCAACTGCGATCGCGAGTTTCCATTGCCATTTCCGAAGAAGTATTTTCCCCGGAGCTAGGGGAATTGCGATGAAGAGAGGACATGAGCGGTTCGCCAAAAACTCCAAGTAAAACAAGTAGCACAGGTTTTTTAAGAGAACGTAAAACCAACCCATATTTTTTTATCGCAATTGCATTTTTGATTTTATATTTATAATTATTTTTTTATCCCACACTTAATAGATAGATAACCTTTTTTTTAACTGGCCATGTCAAGCTCAAAACTTGGCGTACTTGCCTAAAAAACTTGCCCACATAGTTTTGATTTTTTGCAAGTGTATGTCACCAACAAAAAAAATTGTTGGTGCTAAGCAGACTTTTTTTTGACTTTTTCAGTTTACCGGCCCTATAGCATGCAAGGACCTAGATAGCCATGAGTAACCTTCTAGACATGGAAAAGCTGTCCCAATATCCGGAAGTAACGGATTATGGGATTCGCAACCTTTTTAGCCCCGAACAACTACAAGCCGCGATCGCAGATGGTGACGGCGAAGGCTTAACCTTTGACCTCAACCGCATCGCCGACCCCAACACGGGGTTAATCACCCTTCTAGATGGCTCTACAGTCGATCCCGAAAACATCTACGGAACCGTTTTTGTCGGTCCCTATCCCTTTGAAAGCGAAGAAACCGACCTCAACTACAAGCGTTTCCGGGAAAGGGACAGCATCGAAGCCGGTCAAGCCACCATCGAAACCACCAACCTCACCGAAGGCGACCACAACAGCGAAGGTTGGACCAACCAAGGCACCGTTGCCGTTCGCATGACCCTCTTTGAAGAAAAAGAAGGGCAAGACCGCACCCTGGGAGATAACGTCAGCACCTACGACACCTACACGGCTTTTCGGATTGAAGGCGATACCACCCGCAAGCTGACTTCCTCGATCGAACCGCCAGCGGTCAACATGATTCGCAGCGAAGACCCCACCAGTGCGGTCATTAGCTTCGAGACAGCCAACCCAGCTCCTGCCGCTGTAGAAGTAGAAGGCGTGGGTACCTTTACCTCCCCCGCTACCACCAATCACGAAATTCCCATCACCGGTCTGTCGCCAGATACCGAATACGAATACCAGGTCACCGTGGGAGCTGGTGAAGAAACAGTTACCATGCCCTCCAACGATTTCACCACTGCTCCCCTACCAGGGCAATTGCCCAGCGACGGCAACGTCAAGGCTGTCTTCATGAGCGATAGTCGAGAAGGGCGTCCGGAAGAAGGTTTGGAAGCCTTCATGGGAACCAACGCTGCCACCCTATCGCGCGGCGTATATGGCGGTTACACCAAAGGGGCCGACCTAATGATTTTTGGCGGTGACTTGGTAAACGGTTACACCGTATCGCCGGAAGATTTTGAAACCCAGCTAGAAGCCTGGAAACAAACCGTGGCCCCTTTCAATGCCGAACGTCCGGTTTACCCTGCTATGGGGAACCACGAATCCCTGTTGCGCAATTACGACGACGGTTCTTATTACGGCATTAGCGTCGATCGCTTTGATGAAAACGGCAGCTACGCCACCGAAAGTTCCGAAGCTGTCTTTGCTAAGGAATTTGTCAACCCCAGCAACGGACCGCAACCTTCCAACCCAGAGCGTCCTACCTACGACGAAAACGTTTACTCGTTCCAATACGGTCCCACCAAATATATTGCCTTCAACAACAACTACTGGGTTTCCTATGCTTCCGAAGAGGTAGGGGGCAACCCGGAAGGTTACATGTTCCAGGACCAACTCAACTGGATCGAGCAGGAACTGGAAGCGGCGCAAAACGATCCTTCTGTCAAATACGTCATTCTGTACGCTCAAGAACCAGTCTTCCCCAGCGGCGGTCACGTGGATGATGCCATGTGGTATACCGATAAGGATACGCCGGAGTTAGAAGGGGATAACAGCGTGCGCGCCCATATTTACAACGGTGAAGAGTTGGTTCCTGAAGAAAAGGGCATTCTGGAAGTACGCGACCAGTTTGCGCGCATGGTATCCGAACACGATAAGGTGGCGGCGGTGATGACTGGCGACGAACACGCTTACCATCGGGTTTTGATTAACGACCAAGTACCGGTGGGTGATGTAAGCCGCGATGATACCAACGGCAACCAAATTGTCGGCGATAATGGAGAAACGCTATCGCCTTTGAGCGATTTAGAAAATCCGGTGTGGTACATCACTGCCGGTTCTGCTGGTGCTCCCTACTACTCGGAAGAGGAAAGTCCCTGGCAGGAATACTGGAAGAATCAGGCAAATCCCGAGGAAGGTTTTAAATACAGTTCTCAGGAAAGCTACGTCATTTTAGACGCTAATGAAGAGAAAATTTCTATGGAACTGTACAGCACCAAGGGAGAACTTATCGATCGGATTGATAATTTGATGGCGGTGAAGCAGGAATCTGCCAGTCGCTTCAATATGGTCAATGGCGATGGGGGTGAAAATGTTCTTACCGGTACTGCCGGTAGCGATGCCTTGATTGGTGGTTCCATGACTGCCGGTAGCAGCGACGCTGGCGACGAACTATATGCCGATGGCGGCAACGATCGCATTTATGGCAACGGCGGCAACGACCGTTTGGAAGGCCAGCAAGGCAACGACAATCTCTATGGCGGTCAAGGCAACGATACTCTATTGGGGGGTGCTGGCAACGACGACCTGTCGGGAGATATGGGTGAAGATATTCTCACCGGCGGCGCTGGTGCCGATCGCTTTTTCTTGCACGAGATGGGAGGCAACGATACCATCACTGATTTTGAAGATGGTGCGGATACTTTCTTGCTCAAAGGCGACCTCTCCTACGACCAGCTAAACATTGCTGTAGCAGATGCTGGTGCGGAAATTCGCTATAATGGCCAGGTTTTGGCAACGGTCAACAATGTGGGGGTCGAAGCTTTGGACCAGAGCGATTTTGTGGTTTAGCGTACAACTCCATCCATAAGAATCAAAAAAAATAGAAAGCGGCCTGGATTTTTTCCAAGAGCCGCTTTTTTTGGAGATGGCAGAAAAATCTGTCTATAGCGAGTCGGCGTTTTGTGCTTCTGGTGTAGCTAGATAGCCGCGGGTTGAGGGGGTTTGGACGTTGCGGCGGCGGTTTTGACGGCGTTGGTGGTACAACCACGCGATCGCTGTGACGCCGATAAAATAACTTGCTACAGCACAAATCAACCCCATCACTGCGGAACCAACCATCATATTGCCCACAAATTCCGTACTTAGCTGTAGGAATTGCTCCATGGATTCCAAGCTTTCCGGTTGGAAGGAGATCTGGGAGTTGAGCAGCCATTTGCCCAAATAAAAATTCCAGAAAAACAAAGGCGCGTAGGTTAAAGGATTGCTAATCCAAGTACCGGCAGCCGCCATCAGCTTGTGACCTTTCAGCGGAACCGCAATAGCAATGCCAATGAGGGTTTGGAAACCGAACAAGGGAAACAACCCAGCAAATACGCCTGCTGCCAATCCCCTGGCTAAATATTCCGGAGTGCCGCGCAACCGTAAAAAGCGCAGCCAAATGTAACGCAGCCTTCGCATCCAGCGCTTGCGAAAGCCTACCGGTGGTTTGGGGGATTGGGTCGCTTCCTCTGGTGAAGAAATGCGATTCCCCTTGCTAGAGGTTTGGCCGGGTCGCAAACCTCCAATGAAAGACCGAACAGGCATGGTTGTGGTTATGTTCCTTAACGACTTTGCCGTTGCTGCGAAATTTATGGAGAAATGTTTCTCTAAGTATAGGATAGTGAAAAATGCCCGCCCTTGTCACGGAACTGGTGTCTGGATGGAAAATTTGTGTTTGCTGGGGGGACTTACCTGGTTCGGTCTTCCCGACTAGGCTAGGGGGAGGCGGGATAGGGACTGGTGAGCTGGTCTAGCTGTTTGGTGAGCAAGCTTAGGAACAATCCCACGTCGGTTACTACGCCGATGGATTCCACCGAACCGCGATCGCTGAGTTTGGTTACCACGGAGGGGTTGATGTCCACGCATACGATCCGCACCCCGGAGGGGGTCATATTGCCCACGCCGATGGCATGTAACATGGTGGAAAGCATCAACACCATATCGGCTCCTTCTAACAAACGAGCGTAATCTTGTTGTGCCTTAACTAAATCCATTTCCGTATCTGGTAGCGGACCATCGTCGCGAATGGAGCCAGCTAAGGAATAGGGAATCCCGGCTTGAACGCATTCGTATAAGATTCCCCGAGTTAGCACGCCCTGTGCCACAGCTGGAGCAATGCCCCCGCAGCGGCGGATTTCGTTGATGGCACGTAGGTGGTGGCGGTGACCGCCGTGTACGGCAACGCCCTGACTCATGTCAATACCGAGGGAAGTGCCCATTAACGCTTGTTCGATATCGTGAACCGCGATCGCGTTGCCACCCAACAAAACTTGGACGTAGCCTTCTCGAATCAACCGGGCTAAATGGTCGCTGCCACCAGTATGAATGACTACCGGTCCAGCGGTAACCACGACTTTGCCGCCGCGATCGCGAATTTGTCGCATTTCCCAGGCTACCTGTTCCACTACCAGTTCCACCCGGCGTTCGCTGGAAACCCCCGCTGACATAAAACTAAATTCTTGACTGCCAGCGCGATCGCGGTCTGCTTTACGTAGGGTGCGAATACCGCCCACACCGGTTACGACATAGTCGCCTAACTGCAAATCCCGAATTAACTTACATTGTACCACAGGACCGTCAGCGGTGAAATTCACAGCGATCGCAGCATCCATGCGCTGTTTGGTCACTCGATGCCAAGTACCATTAATTCGCACTTCAGTGGGATAAATAGTGGTCACGTAAAAATCTTCCGGCGCTACCCCAGCTTTGGTAACCGGTTCCAGGGGAGCATCTTGTTCTTGTTGGGGAGAATCTTGTGCTCCCAGATCGATTAGCTGGGAAACAATTTCTTCCAAAAGTTTCCACGAGGGTGCCGATACTTTAATTTCTGCTGTAGACATACTTTGCCTTTGTTCGCCCAAGCTGAAATTGAGAACTTGGAAGCTACCCCCTTCTTCCACCACAATATCCAGGGCGCGGTTGATGAGACCGGAGTCTAGCAAATGCCCTTCCAAACGCACAATGCGACTTTCCACTGGCGCGTTGGCGTGAATTTCCACATCTACCGGTTCGGTGACGCGCAGGGTGAGACATTTGGCTGCCCCACCAGCTTTTAAAAACTCCGTCAGGGGCGTTTCCACCACTTCAAATCCTACCTCTGCCAGTTGTTGGCGCAAGCGATCGCTTGCCCTATTCATCACTACCGTGTTGTTAATATTGACTGCATTGCAGGCAAAATTCACCGCATCGGCTTCTGCCACCACAATGCGTTTTTCCGGAGGAACGCGCCGTTCGATGAGCTGGTTGGAATAAAAATCAAAAGCAGCAGGATAGTATAGCAAATAGCCATCGCTCAGGGGACACAAACAGGTATCCAGATGGTAAAAGCGATCGTCAATTAGGCGCAGCGACAGTACCTCAATATCCAACCATTTCGCCAAATAGGGATGGGCATCCAATTCCGTACGGAAGCCGTATCCCGCCCACAACCAGCGACCCGCGCGATCGAGCAGCGCATCGCCAGCGCCTTCAAAGGGCAAATCCGGCGGTAGCGTGCGCACGGTGAACCCTTGCTTTTCAAACCATTCCCGGAAATACGGCTCTTCTCCCTGCCGTTCGGGGTACAAAAAGCGGCTGAGAACCACCACATTGCCCAAAATCAACCCAGCATTGGCGGTAAACACCAAATCCGGCCATCCCTGTACCGGTTGCATGAGGTCCACTTGGGTGCGTTCTTTGATAATTTCATATAGTTTTTGCCACTGCGCGCGCGCATTGTCTTTAGAAGATTTATGAATATTGCCCTCCATCCAAGGATTGATAACGTAATCCACATCGTAGAAATCGGGAGGACACATGAGAAAGCGAATCGGTGCATTCATAAAGTAACCCTTTTTGGCTAACAAACAATGGTCAAACCATGGAATGGCAATGGCGAATCAGAAGGTCAATGGTATGCTTGCTTGTCACCTAATTTTGTATAAAATATAGCAATTTCCCAAGCGATCGCTTGGCATCCATAAAAAACCTGGGAAGCGGAAAACCAGGCAATTCTACCCAATTTTCCAACATCCCAGGTAACTTACCTGCAGATTTTTTTTCCCAGTTCCGGCAGAACTTAGCGTTGGCGGTTAGTTGCTAGCGCCAGCAAAAGCAGGCAGATGTTGGGCGTTGGCTTTGTCAGCCACCCGGATATTGCCTTCGCTATCCACATCCACCACAGCCGTGGTGCCAGCTTCCAGTTGGCTGGAGAGGATGGCTTCTGCCAAATTATCCTCTAGCAACTGCATGATGGTACGACGTAGCGGACGAGCGCCGTAAGTAGGATCGTAACCTTTTTCCACCAGATGGTCCTTGAGGGCATCGGTAACTTCCAGGTGAATTTCCTGTTCTTCGTACAGGCGTTGGGAAATTTCCTGCAACAGGATATCGGCAATATGCTTGATTTCGTCTTTGTTCAACTGGCGGAAAACAATCACATCGTCGATGCGGTTGAGGAATTCGGGGCGGAAGTAGCCCTTCATTTCGTCGTTGACCCGACCTTTGATGCGATCGTAGGCTGCGGCACCTTCGTCTTCCACCAGTTCAAAGCCCATACCGCCGCCACCTTTTTCGATGGCTTTGGAACCGATGTTGGAGGTCATAATCAGCAGGGTATTCTTGAAGGAAACCGTGCGACCTTTGGCATCGGTAAGGCGACCATCTTCTAAAATTTGCAGCAACATATTGAACACATCGGGGTGTGCCTTTTCAATCTCATCCATCAGGATGACGGTGTAGGGATTGCTGCGTACGGCTTCGGTAAGCTGACCGCCTTCTTCATAGCCTACAAATCCCGGAGGCGAACCAATGAGCTTGGATACGGTGTGGCGTTCCATGAACTCGGACATATCCAAGCGGACCATGGATTCTTCGCTGCCGAACATTTGGTCGGCGAGGGCTTTGGTGAGCTCGGTTTTGCCCACACCGGTGGGTCCGGAGAAGATGAAGCTGGCAATGGGACGGTTGGGGTTTTTCAGTCCCACGCGTGCGCGGCGCAACGACCGAGATACGGCTTTAACGGCTTCTTCCTGACCGATGAGACGCTCGTGCAGGGTGTCTTCCAGGTGCAGCAAGCGATCGGATTCGGATTCGGTAAGCTTCATCACCGGGATGCCGGTCCAACTGGCGACGATTTGGGCGATGTCTTCTTCTTGCACCACAGGATTGTTTTGTGGGGTTTCCCCTTCTTCTTGGCGCGCCTGTTCTAGCTGCTGGTTGATTTCAATTTCTTGTTCGCGCAGCTGTTTGGCCGTTTCAAAGTCCTGTTCGGCGACGGCGGATTCTTTTTTCTGGACGATGTCGGCGAGTTGTTTTTTCAATTCGCGGACTTGGGGAGAGGAGGTGGCGTTGGAAAGGCGGACCCGCGAACCGGCTTCGTCTACCAGGTCGATGGCTTTGTCGGGTAGGTAGCGATCGCTGATATAGCGGTCGGAGAGCTTGGTCGCTGCTACCAAAGCCTCGTCGGAGATGGTGAGCTTGTGATGCTCTTCGTAGGTGCTGCGCAATCCAATCAGGATTTCAATGGTATCCTCGATGCTGGGTTCGCCCACCATGATGGGTTGGAAACGACGTTCCAGGGCGGCGTCGCGTTCGATGTGCTTGCGATATTCATCCAGGGTGGTAGCGCCAATGCATTGCAGTTCGCCCCGTGCCAAGGCAGGTTTGAGCAAGTTGGCGGCATCCATGGCACCTTCAATGGCACCGGCACCGATGATGGTGTGGATTTCGTCGATGACCAGGATGATGTTGCCGGCGTTTTTGACTTCTTCGATAATGTTTTTCAGGCGTTCTTCAAATTCGCCGCGATAGCGGGTGCCGGAAACCAACGACCCCATGTCCAGATTGTAGACCTGCTTGCCTTCCAGCAGTTCGGGAATGTCTTTGTTGGCGATGCGTTGGGCGAGACCCTCCGCGATCGCGGTTTTGCCGACGCCGGGTTCCCCGACCAAGACGGGGTTGTTTTTGGTACGGCGGCACAGAATTTGCACCATGCGTTCGATTTCGCTATCCCGACCTACCACCGGATCGAGATTGCCCTCGGCGGCGCTGGCGGTCAAATTGGTGCCAAATTCGTCCAAAGTAGCGGTTTTGGCGTTATTATTGTTGTTACCGCGACCGCCGGCAGGAACGGCGATTTCTTCGTCTCCCAGGCGATCCATGAGCCGCTTGCGGGCATCTTCCATGTTGATGCCCAGTTTGTTGAGAACTTTGGCGGCTACGGAGTCTTCATCCTGGCACAGGCTGAGGAAAATATGTTCGGAACCGATGTAGTTGTGCCCGAGTTTGGAGCTTTCTTCTAGGGCGCGTTCTAGGATTCTCTTGACCAGAGGGGTAAAGGGAATTTCCGCTGGTACGAAGCCGGAACCGCGACCGGTGGTTTGTTCCACTTCCCGGCGAGCGTCGGATAGGTTGGCACCCATGTCTTGCAGCACCTGCGAAGACAGGCTGCTATTTTCACCGATTAACCCCAGCAACAGGTGTTCGGTGCCCACAAAATTTTGTTTTAGGTTCCTGGCTTCTTCCTGAGCCAGCATAATTACTTTTATAGCTTTATCGGAAAAACGTTCAAACATGATGTAGCCTCAGTGCTTCTAGTTTTAACGACGACCTTTTTGTAAATTTTTCTTTACAACCTCTTTTACAATGTATCGCTCTTGCCCGGTATCTGGAGTGAGGAAATCCGTAATTTTAACGGGGCAGTTGCCACATGGCGGGAATTTTAGCGTTTGTGGAAACTTTTTGGGCTGGCGATCGCGTTGGACAGGCAAACCCAGCTTACCCCCCTAGAATTGGCTTGAACATTGTTTGCACCAAATCATACCAAACTCTAGCGGAAGGACTGGTGAATGTACTACCAACCTAGGATAATAACTCCAGATTTGCAAGGGAAAGGGCAGGAAAAAGACTATTTCCATGGAAGATTTTCATGCCCCACCAGCGATCGCTGGTCGAAATCAATTCCCAAAATTGCTAAAAAAATATAAAAAAAACAACCAGACAGCTTGAGATTGTCTGGTTATGGTACAGGAAGAAAACCACGGCAAAAAAAAACGCTACTGTGGAAATTGTATCTAAGCTTTCGGAATCGAACGACGATTTTGGCGGCGATACCAAAGGCTAAAGCTACCAGCCACAACCAGCAAACCCAGACCCACTGAGGGTTCCGGTATTTCCTGCTGGTTGTAATATAAAATACCACTAGAGGCTGATTTTTCCGTCGTTTCTCCCGCTAGTTGGTAACTTCCTTGTTCGCTTTGGAATTTCATCCCAAAATCTTGCAAATAGGTGGAAGGATTGTCGCCAAAATCGCCAGCTAAGGAAACCTGAAAGGAATCGCTATTGCTTCCCGATTGTAAACCTTTCTTAATATTGCCCCCGTTGCAGTTTTTGGTAGCAGAAATACAAGCATCAAAATCTTTAAAGCCACCAGGGAAATTTTTAGCAGCGGTGACATTTTGAAAGGTTTCTCCTTTAGAACCCATGGATGGGGAAGCGTCTTGACCTTGAACGCCCCAGCCCATGGATACAATAGCAGCCTGAAAAGATGGGGCTGTAGTATTGGTTACATCCACGGTTAAATCGAGTTGGTCGCTGCGAAAATCGTTAACCGTAAACTTGCCTGTTGCCTGCAACTCCTCGTCGATATCTACATTGTCATTTTCTGGAGATAGCGACCAGTCAACGGTAAAAGAGTTACCGATATCTGAGGAGGTAATGCCTACAGCAGGAGTTTGTTCGTATTGAGATGGATTGCCAACTGGGTTTTGATATTCTTTGTACCCCAATTCAAAGGCTGCTGCCGGCGAAACGGCAGAACTGGCTAAAATAGCTACTCCTGAAAGCAAACAGGGAGTCAGGAAGGTAGAAAAACATTGGTTCATGGTACCATCCACCTCGAAATCTTTCCTGCCTCTAGTTCCATATTACGCAGAGAGGTTCACCCATGCACTTTGGTGCCCCGATGGTTTACTGAATCTTTAAAAATAATACATTTTGGGTTTTGATGATGTTGCCACTTTTGAACATAACCGATTTTGGCGGTTCGGATCTGGCGCGATCGCGTTCCCATTCCCCTTGATACAATAGACCCGTTCGTAGCGAACCAAAAGTAGGAAATATGAGGAAAATAGGAATCATTGGCACTGGCTTAATGGGAACCCCTATGGCCATGCAACTTTTACAATCGGGGTATTCCCTGGTAGCTTACAATCGAACCCCCGCCAAATTAGAATCTCTAAAAAATGCCGGTGCCGAAGGAACTGACTCGCCAGCTACTTTGCTATCTCAGTGCGAATGTGTGGTTCTGATGGTTAGCGATGCTGCCGCCATTCGAGAAGTTTTGCTAGCCGATGCCTGCCATCCCCATTTATCCGGAAAAACAATAATTCAAATGAGTACCATTGGTCCGGAAGAGAGCAAGCAAATCTGCCAGGAAGTTAAAAACCACGGCGGCGATTATTTGGAAGCACCGGTTTTGGGAAGCGTTCCCCAAGCCAAATCCGGTGAGTTGCAGGTTATGGTTGGTGCCAGCAGCGAACAATATCAGAAATGGCAGCATCTCCTTTCCGCTTTTGGCAAACCCATGCATATCGGTGAAGTGGGCACCGCTGCTGCCATGAAATTAGGACTCAACCAATTAATTGCTTCCCTAACCAGTGCTTTTGCCCTAAGTTTGGGCTTTGTTAAAGAGCAAAATGTGGCCGTAGAAAAATTTATGGCTATTTTGCGCGAAAGTGCTTTGTACGCACCTACGTTTGATAAAAAATTGCCTCGTCTGGTTGATGGCAACTATGACAACCCCAATTTTCCTACTAAACATTTGCTGAAAGACACCAATCTCTTTTTAAAAGAAGCCGAAAGGACCCAGATAAACGCCCAGGCATTGGAGGGAGTACGCGCTATTTTAGAAAAAGCCCAACAACAGGGATGGTCGGATAGCGATTATTCCGCTATTTTTGCTGCTATTTATTCCTCAAATCCATCTTCATACCCTGATTTTTCTAGTAGGGGAGATTAGGGGTGCTACAGGAAACACCCCTACACAAATACGCGATCGCTTCTTGTATTTTTTCTAAAAAATGGTGTTAATTGGCTTGTAACAGCGTTACTAAGAATACCAGCAGAAATATTGCTAGCAACGCCACCAAGCCTTGATTGCGTCGCAGCCATCCCCGAATTCCCTGACTGCGGCGGTAGGCATCTGGGGTGGTTTCTACGGTGGTTTGCGCGCGATCGCGGTATAGGGTACACTCTTTGGCATAGGGGCGCTGGGGAAACGTACAGCTATCGTCTTCGTGGTAGATACAGGTAGAACACAAATACTCCGTATCTTGGGCGCGATACAGGGGAATCCCCGGATGCCCAAAGGCTTTTAATTTTTCTTTACAATAGGGACATTCTACCGCTTGGGGATCGACGCGTTGCTGGCATTTCGGACAGGTAGACACGATCGCTTCTCCAATGGTAACCAACTAGCTGACAGTATAACCGACAGCCGCAGGCAAATCTTGGACCGTAGGTAGCTTTTTCAAATCCAACCCTTTCTCCCAAATCTCATCAATGGGAAACATTTGCCCATCTTCAGTCATGAATTGATGGTCTTTGGTAGCGCGAATGACAGAACCATCTGCCAACTCGTAAGCAAAAATTTCTTGGTAGCCGCGATCGTGCCATTGCGCGATCGCTTGCGTATACACAAACCCATTTTCATCCACACTGTAAACCCGACAATGAATTTGTTCGTCTACAATTTTGCCAATGGGTAGCGGACCGTACTCCACCGTCAGCACTTCCGTATTGTAGCTCAAACAATATTCAGCAAATTTTACCATTTGCTCGAACAATCCCTCCGCCGTTTCTTGGGGAACCCCATTTTTGGTAGCACCATCGATGAAAATTTCCCGGTGTTTCTCCATTTCCGCCAATTTCTTCTTACCCATCGCCCGACGCAGCAAGTCAGCTTGCCCTAAAGAATATCCCGCCAAATCCTGGGCCATGCGCATAATTTGCTCTTGGAAACACAAGGTGCCGTAAGTTTCCTCCAAAATCGGTTCCAGCAGAGGATGCTGGTATTCCACCTTTTCCTTACCGTGTTTGCGGTTAATAAACTTAGGAATCAGACCAGCATCCAAAGGACCGGGGCGATACAATGCCAAAATCGAGGAAATATCTTCAATGCTAGAGGGTTTCAAATCCTTGACCACCTGGCGCATCCCCGAAGATTCCAGCTGGAATACCCCTTCCAACTGCCCTTTCTCCAGCATTTGATAGGTTTTGCGAATAGGTTCGGGGATTTTATTAACTTCCCCTTTGGCTAAAATTTTCTGGGCTTTTCTTTCTTCCAAAGGAACGAATTCTGGGTCAATTTCAATACCGTGGTTGGCTTTAATTAGCTCTGCAGTTCGGTTGATAATGGTGAGATTTTTCAATCCCAAAAAGTCCATTTTTAACAGACCCAGCGATTCCAAATCCTCCATAAAATATTGGGTAATAATTGCTCCGTCGTTGTTCTTTTGTAGGGGAACAATTTCGTCGAGAGGTTCGGAAGAAATCACCACGCCAGCTGCATGAACGCCGAAGGTTTTGTTGGTTCCTTCAATGCGAATGGCCATGTCTACCCACTGACGTACTTCTGGGTCTTCGTCGTAGGCCTTTTTAAACTCCGGTTCCGGGGTTTCGTCGGAAATCATAACTTTTAATTTTTCTGGTTTGCCCCGGGAAACAGGAATTAATTTGGCCATTTTATCGGCGCGACTGTAGGGAATGCCCAATACCCGCGCCACGTCTTTTAATACCGCTTTGGAGGTCATGCGGTTGAAGGTAATAATTTGCGCGACTTTATCTTCCCCGTATTTTTCGCTTACGTAGTCGATAACTTCATCGCGTCTTTCAATGCAAAAGTCGGTATCGATATCGGGCATGGAGTTGCGTTCTGGATTGAGAAAACGCTCGAAAATTAATCCGTGGTGTACCGGATCGATGTTGGTAATTTCCATGGCATAGGCAATCAAAGAACCGGCGGCGCTGCCCCGACCCGGACCTACGGGAATATTGTTGTTTCTAGCAAATTGAATGTAATCCCAAACAACCAAGAAGTACGTGGGAAATCCCATGCGCTGAATCATTTTCAGCTCGTATTCCATGCGTTCTTTGTAAGCGGGTTTGATTTCCGAACGGGATTTGGCGTTTAATCTTTTTAATAGTCCTTTCCAGGCGATTTCTTCTAAATAGGTTTCTGGGGTATGGTCCGAGGGAATGGGATAGTGGGGCAGGCGAGATTCGCCCATTAATTTTAAATGTTCGACTTTATCGGCAACTTTGACAGTATTGGCGATCGCTTGTTCGATAATTTCCTCGGGGAGATGGTCGCGGAATAGTTTTCTCATTTCTTCAGCGGATTTGAGATATTCCGTACCGCTGTAGCGCATTCGTTTTTCTTCAGTAATTAATTTTCCAGTTTGAATGCAAAGCAGGGCATCGTGGGCTTCCACATCGTTGCAAGAAATAAAATGGGAATCGTTAGTAGCAATGATTTCAATACCGAATTCCTGGGCAATTTTGCAAATTTCTACGTTCACCACGCGGTCTTCGGGGGAACCGTGGTCTTGAATTTCTAAATAGTAATCTTCGCCAAACCGTTCTTGATACCACTGGGCGATATTTCTAGCAACATCGGGTCGTCCTTGGAGAATGGCCTGGGGAATTTCGCCGCCCAAACAACCGCTGGTGACGATCAACCCTTCCCGATATTTTTCGATGTATTCTTTGTTGATACAGGGGCGGGCAAAAATTCCCGAACCTTGAAATCCTTGTAGGTGGGAAATGCTGGTTAGTTTAACTAAGTTTCTATATCCTTGAGTATTTTTGGCGAGGACCACTTGGTGGTATTTTCGTGGGCGTTTTTTGGTGTTGAGGGGTTCGTTAATGACGTACATTTCGTTGCCGATGATGGGTTTGATGCCCTTATTGCGGCAAAGTTTGATCAGTTCGATCGCGCCATACATAACGCCGTGGTCGGTGAGTGCGATCGCTGGCATCCCCAGTTCCACAGCTCGATCGACCAGTTGGGGTAGCTGAGAAGCCCCGTCTAGCAAACTGTAATCGCTGTGAATGTGCAAGCCAACAAAAGACATAAAAATCCCTAGAATATATGTTCTGAAAAATGGTTATTTTAAAAACTGGCGAATTTTATTTTCGTAGGTACTGCCGCCGACTTCAGGAACGTTGATGTGGTCGGCTTGGGCAATTTTGAGGATCTGTTTGGGTTGGGGAGTGGCATCGTAGAGGGTTTGACTCATGTGGGCGGGAATCACATCGTCTTGTTCCCCATGAATGTAGAGAATGGGAACTTTGAGTTGAGAAACTTTGCTGAGGGAATCGAAGTGTTGGGTAAGCATCCAGTCTACGGGGAACAATTGGTAGAAAAAACCTTGATAGTTGATGGTATCGCGGATAGAGGTAAAAGTTCCTTCTACAATGATGCCTTTCATTTGGGGGTGGCGAATGGCCAGTTCGATCGCGATCGCGCCTCCAAGAGAATGACCGTAAATGGCAATTTTTTGCGGGGGAATGTTTTTTTCTTGGAGCAAATATTTCCACGCCGCTTCCGCATCTTCGTAGACAGTTGTTTCCGAGGGAAAATCCCCCGGCGATCGCCCATAGCCGCGGTAGTCAATGGCAAACACAGCAAATCCCATTTGGTGAAAGCGACGGAGAACATCCACGCGATCGCCAATATTCCCGCCATTGCCGTGTAAATATAAAATCGTCGGGGCGGGATTTTGCGAGTTGGGAATCCACCAACCGTATATTTGTTGGGAATCGACCGTGGAATTGGCCTTGACAGGGGTTGCCACTGGTAACCACACCTGTTTGTACTCCATGTTGGCTTTGGCTGGTGTCGTAGCGATCGCCCGTTTGGGATAAAAAATCAACCGCCGCTGCTGTACCCACAAATACATACCAGTGGATACGTAGGCAACCACCACCAAAAGCAGCAAAACCAAAACTTGCGTTAAAGAGATAGCCATAAGGCGTAGCCGATAAGAGGAGCAAAAAAATGGAAGCTGGCTGCATCCGCTTGCCAAAAAGCGACGCTTCGGGAACCTGCTGCTATGGTCCCCTCACGCAGCCATTTCCCAGGAACCATTGCTTCAGCACAGCTCAGCAGAAGCGAGCCGAACCAAGATAGGTGATTGTAGCAACAACGTATCGTTCTTCTGACACCTATTGAATAGGGTAGCTCAGGATACAGCAGAGGGCGAGCCACTTTTGACGATTTGCGGTGCTTCCAAATGCCACGGCGTAGTTTGTTCGTAGGCGTGGGCAACCGACAGCAGCATTTTCTCCTGGAGAACGTTGCCAATCAACTGCATGCCAATGGGCAATCCCTGTTGGTCAAAACCACAAGGCATACTCAGAGAAGGCAATCCCGCCAAATTCACCGGAATGGTCATCAAATCCGATAGATACATTTGCAAGGGATCGTCGGTTTTCTCGCCAGTTTTGAAGGCCGTGGTTGGGGCAGTGGGGGTAACCAAAATATCCGCTTGGGCAAAGGCGCGCTCGAAGTCTTGTTTGATGAGGGTGCGCACTTTTTGAGCTTTCAGGTAATAGGCATCGTAATATCCCGCCGACAGGGCATAGGTACCAATGCTAATCCGGCGTTTCACCTCCGCACCAAACCCACGGGCGCGGCTTTTGGTATACATGGCCATTAAATTATCCGCTTCTTCAATCCGGGAACCGTAGCGAACCCCATCGTAGCGTGCCAAATTAGCGGAAGCCTCCGAAGGAGCAATAATATAGTATGCCGGCAAACCGTAGCGGAATCGCGGGCAAGAAACGACCTGAATTTCTGCTCCCAGCTCTTGCATTTTCTCCACGGCTTTTTTTACCGCTTCTTCCACTTCTGGGTCCAATCCCTGCCCGAAAGTTTCTTGAATGACACCGATGCGAATGGTACTACGGGGTCTAAGGTTGGGCTGCAAGTAATCGGCATAGTTGGGAATTTCTGTTTTTAAACTCGTCGCATCCATGCGATCGTGACCCGCGATCGCTTGTAGTAAAATTGCCGCATCTTCTACAGTACGCCCAAACGGTCCGATTTGGTCCAAAGAAGAGGCAAACGCCACCAAACCGTAGCGGGAAACCAAGCCATAGGTCGGTTTCAATCCCACCACACCACAGAAAGAAGCGGGCAGCCGAATCGATCCCCCCGTATCCGACCCCAAAGCCACCGTACACTCTTGCGCCGCCACCGCAGCTGCCGAACCACCGGAAGACCCACCGGGAACCCGTTCGGTATCCCAAGGATTGGCGGTTTTCTGATAGGCAGAGGTTTCCGTAGAGCTACCCATGGCAAATTCATCCAGATTGGTTTTGCCTATGGTGATGGCACCGGCTTGTTCCAATCGCTGTACCACTGTGGCATCGTAGGGGGGAATGTAGTTTTCCAGAATTCGAGACGCACAAGTGGTGGGAATTCCCCGAGTACACATGTTATCTTTGAGTGCCACTGGAATCCCCTCTAGCAAGCCAATGGACTCGCCGCCTGCAATTTTGGCATCCACCGCCTGGGCCTGTTGTAAAGCGCGCTCTTTGGTTACCTGCAAAAAACTGTGCAGTTGGGGTTCCAGTGCCTCGATCCGCTGTAATGTTTGCTGGGTGAGTTCCACAGCGGAAATCTCTTTTCTCACCAGTTGCCGATGCAGATTGCGAATGGATGCCATAAACTACCTTCCTTGCTTCAGCTGTCAGATATGAAAGATTTTTCTTCGTTGATTACGCAACAGAGCTACTAAACAATTATCAAGTATGTATTCCCAAGGGGCAATTCCTTTCCCTTCGCGACGATTAGGGCATTCTACCCCGGCAACTACCATACCACCGCAAAAACACTAGCGTACCATTTCCTGTTTCTCAGGCAAGAGGATTTTCCCTTCCCAAGAGCTACTTGCTTCACGCGTACTTTATAAAAAACCTGGCCTAGGTAAACTTTCTATCAAGATACAAATTGCCCCCGATATCTGTCCTGCGGCTTTGGGAATCGTGAGAAGGGAACTATATGGCACCCAATGTACGCAAATTAACGATTCTTTGGAGATGTATATGACGCTATCTATTCAGAAAGTATTTGCCGGCGCTGCGATCGCTGCTAGTTTTGTTATTGTAGGAGCAACGGAAGCTACCGCCGTCAGCATTAAATCCACTATTACGGCGGATAACTTCTACGGAATTTTCCACGGAAACGAAGACGGCAGTACTTTGAACTTCGTCGGTCGCAACGAAACGGGAGACAGCGGCAACCCCGGACAATATAACTGGTCGCAAGCAGAAACCTGGAATTTCAATATCGATGCTGATGACTATCTCTATGTCGTCACTTGGGATGATGGCAGGGTCGCGGAATCTTGGCTGAGCGAATTTGAAATTGGCGGCCAAACTGTATTGACGGGAGACGAGGATTGGGAATTCATTAAGGGTGGCAACAATCCTTATCTGGAGAACCAGAACATCAATGCTATGCCCAGCAACAGCGAACTAGAATCTTTCATCAGCAATGGGGGTTGGGCAGATACTATTAGTATTGGTACCAACGGCATGAGTCCTTGGGGAACCATTAGTGGCATTTCTGGCGACGCTGAATGGTTGCAAACTGCATCTCACACAGAAGGCAAATACACCATTTTCCGAACCAAATCTGCCGCCACTGATATTGCTGGCGTTCCCGAACCTACTTCTTTATTAGGCTTATTGGCTGTTGGTGTGCTGGGTGGAACTTCTCTGCTGAAACGCAAACAAGACGCATAGATTGTCTCTATTGCTGCAATTTCAAATAGGGTGGGAGAACTCACCCTATTTTTTGACGAGCAAAGACAAGCTCGTTGCTGGAATTTTAAGCATTCCTGCCATTTGATTGAGTTTTCCCCCAGGGAAAAACCTCCGGCTTGGTCTTGGAGAAACGAACGAAAAAAACGAAAAAAGTGAAATTTTTTCCCACGATTGCCCCAAATATGGTATTTTATTAGTAGACGCTTTTAGATAATGGGAATATACGCAATTTTCAAGTCAAAGACACTATTTCCATTATTTATATTGTACGTCAAAACTTTCCCAAAATCAATCCCCAATTGCCAAAAAAAATTTCACAGCTCCTCCGTCGTACCGCAAAGACCCGAAAAAAATCCCCCACCTTACCACCTGCAGTCTCCTTCGGTCTGGTGGGTTTCTATATAAAATCTAATTTGTACATATGGGATTTGGTATCAGATTGTTTTCCTTAGGTTCGCGATCGCGCTATTATCGTAAAGATGCCCCCAGCCACAGTTGCCCCGGCAGTGCGAACAAGGAGGTTACTTCATGACCATCTCCCCCAGTGCATCGAACAGTGCATCGAACGCGCCAGAAGCGAGAAACCAAAAACATCAAGCTGCCATTAAAAACGCCGATTACCAACAGCTCGATCGCAACAAGCTGACCCCGATGATGCGGCACTACACCGAGGTCAAGGACCAATATCCCCATACCTTGCTGCTGTATCGGGTGGGGGATTTTTTTGAATGTTTCTTTCAAGATGCCATTGTGGTGGCGCGGGAGTTGGAACTGGTCCTCACCAGTAAGGAAGGCGGCAAAGAAATTGGTCGGGTACCTATGACGGGGGTGCCCCACCATGCCGTGGAACGCTACAGCAGTACCTTGTTGGAAAAAGGATTTTGCGTGGCGATTTGCGACCAAACCGAAGATGCCAAAGATGCGGAAGCAGAAAAACGCATGGTGGACCGGCAAATTACGCGGGTGCTGACGCCGGGAACCCTGATTGAGTCGGGGATGCTGGATGCGCGCAGCAATAATTTTTTGGCGGCGGCGGTGGTGGCTGGCGAACACTGGGGGCTGGCTTATGCGGATATTTCCACGGGTGAGTTTCTGACGACCCAAGACCGGGGCATCGAACTGCTGGCACAGGAGTTGCTGCGGCTGTCACCGGCGGAAGTTTTGGTGCCCACTAATGCCCCCGATCCGGGGAAATTGCTGCGACCGGGGGAAACGTCGGAACACCTGCCGGAAGGGTTGCCAGCGAGTTTTTGCTATTCTTTGCGATCGCCGAAATCGTTTTATAAAGCTGCAGCCTACGAAGCCCTCATCGAGCGGTTCAATCTGAAATCTTTGGAAGGACTGGGTTGCGAACAATTGCCCCTAGCCATACGGGCGGCGGGTGGTTTGTTGAAATATTTAGAAGATACCTTCGAGCAACAAGGGCGTGAAAGCCAACAAAAAAGCCAAGAAAAAGAAAATACTACGCCTCCCAAAGTACCATTGCAGGTATTGCGCACTTATACTCTCACCGATTATTTGATTTTAGACCATCAGACTCGACGCAATTTAGAAATTTTGCAAACTGTGCGCGATGGTTCCTTACACGGGTCGTTGCTGTGGGCGCTGGATAAAACCCGTACCCCTATGGGCGGACGTGCCCTACGCCGCTGGTTGCTGCAACCGCTGTTGGAGGTGAAAGGCATTGAAGCCCGCCAAGATACCATTGCGGAACTGTTGGACGATAGTAACTTGCGCGAGGAACTGCAAGATTTGCTACGGGAAGTTTATGATTTGGAACGGCTCACCGGCCGCGCGGGAGCAGGGACGGCGAATGCCCGAGATTTGTATGCTTTGTCAGCTTCTTTGACCAAAGTGGTGCAGCTGGCGACGGTATGCCAGCGGGGCCAGTCTCCTTACTTGCAGGTGCTGCACGCGGTGCCGGTGGAGTTGGAACAGTTGGGAGAAACCATTCGCCAGCATTTGGTGGACAATCCGCCCATTCACGTGAAGGAAGGGGGGTTGATTCGCGATGGGGTGAATGCTGATTTGGATGACTATCGTACCCAAGTGGAAGCCGATCGCCAATGGATTGCCAATTTAGAAGCCAGCGAACGGGAACGTACGGGGATTGCCAATCTCAGAGTGGGGTTTAATAAGACCTTTGGCTATTATATTAGTTTGCCCCGTTCCAAGGCAGAGCAGGCACCGGAGGATTATATTCGCAAGCAAACCCTGACCAATGAGGAACGCTACATTACGCCGGATTTGAAGGAACGCGAGGCGCGGATTTTGACGGCGCAGGACGACTTGAATCGCTTGGAGTACGAGATTTTTACCCAATTGCGCTCTACGGTGGGCGATCGCGGCGATAAAATTCGTCAGGTGGCTAAGGCGGTGGCGGCTTTGGATGTGCTGTGCGGGTTGGCGGAAATTGCTGGAGAACGGAAATACTGTCGCCCGCAAATGCTGTCAGGTCGGGAAATTACCATTTTGGCAGGACGGCATCCGGTGGTGGAACGGTCTATACCGGATGGGTTCTTTGTGCCTAATTCCGTACGTTTGGGTACGAAAGCCAGTGGTGAGGCGGAAACAACGGATAACCCGCGCCCGGATTTGATTGTACTTACTGGTCCGAATGCCAGCGGCAAAAGCTGTTATTTGCGTCAGGTTGGGTTGATTCAGTTGATGGCGCAAACGGGAAGTTTTGTCCCGGCAGATAAGGCAGTTTTGGGGATTTGCGATCGCATTTTTACCAGGGTCGGAGCAGTGGATGACTTGGCAACGGGGCAATCCACGTTTATGGTGGAGATGAATGAGACGGCGAATATTCTCAACCATGCTACGGACAATTCTTTGGTGCTGTTGGATGAGATTGGTCGCGGTACGGCTACTTTTGACGGTTTGTCCATTGCTTGGGCGGTGGCGGAACATTTGGCGATGGAAATTCAGGCGCGTACGATTTTTGCTACCCACTACCACGAACTCAACGAACTGGCTTCTATTTTGCCCAATGTGGCTAACTATCAGGTGACGGTGAAGGAATTGCGCGATCGCATTGTTTTCTTGCATCAAGTGCAGCCTGGCGGGGCCGACCGTTCCTACGGCATTGAAGCGGGTCGTTTGGCGGGATTGCCGGCACCGGTGATCTCCCGCGCGCGTCAGGTGATGGGGCAAATTGAAAAACACAGCAAGCTAGCTGTGGGATTGCGTAAGGGAGGCGAAATGAACCGCCAGCAATCTCCGAAAACGGCCAAACAATCCCCTGAGGAGGAGGTGAGCCAGCAACAGCTCGATATTGATATCTTTTCGTAGCAAGCAGGATTTGGTGGCATTTTGTTGCGTTTTATGAAGATGGGGAACTTTTGGAGTCGATTCCCATTCTTTGCTGAATTGGATCCGGTATAAATGAAATTTTATTTCAACGGATAGGGAACCACCGCGATCGCGCGGTACAGTTTGGAAATAATAAGACATTCCACAACAGGGTTCCATTGGGAATGGGTTCTGTAAAGAACAAGGGGAAATCCGGTGGTTATGACAACGAGAAACAGGTTTGGTCGTCAAAACGCCCATCCATACCAGCATCTACGTCGTTTTGGTTTGGCTGCGCTATTGGTTTTCAGCTTTTGGGGGATGCCAGCTGCAGCTTTGGAATTTACCCCCCCTTCACAAGCACCTTCTGGCAGGCTACAACAACCCAATCCGCGCTCGTTTGAACCGCAAAATGAGGGCAAACCGGGGCGTTTGGAAGGAGCTGGCACCCGCGGGGGATGCCCCACCGCTGGGCAGTTTACGCTGTTGCTACCCCCAGATTATTTTGGATTAACATTGCAAGCATCTCCGAGTTTTTATATGTACGTTCCCACCCGCTGCCAAGTACCGGTGGAATTTGCTCTGCTTGACGAACAGCAACAGGAAATTCTCTACCGCACCACCATCGAAACCACAGGGGTACCAGGGGTCGTGCGCGTGGATTTGAGCGATGCCCAGGCACCGGCGTTGGCACCGGGAAAAACCTACTATTGGGAAGCCTCGTTGATTCTTTCTGGGGATATTAGCGATCGCTCCCAGGATGTCTACGATTTTGGTTGGATTCGCCGGGTGAAACCGACCGATGCGTTCCAACAACAACTGGAAACGACCTCGGGGATGGATCGGGTAACGCTGTATGCGGAAACCGGTTTGTGGTACGATGCGCTGGATTTGCTAGCCAAATTGCGCTTGCAATCGGAAAGCAATGGCGGCCGTACCTACGGGGAAATGACCTCCAATAAGTACGCCCAGCAGTGGCAAGAGTTGCTGCGTTCGGTAAACTTGGATCGGGTGGCTAAATCGCCGCTGACGTTTTCGCTGCCATCACAGGAGGAAACAGACGATCTTGAGTTCCATCGATAAATGGGAAGTCCTGCGATCGCATTTGGTCCTCGACAATCCTTGGTGCCGCATCCGCCAAGATGAGGTCAAACTCCCCAACGGTCAGGTGATTCCCGATTTCTTTGTCCGCGTAAAGCCGGATATTGCCCTGACGATTCCGGTAACCACAGACGGAAATGTGGTGTTCGTACGCCAGTACCGCCATGGCGTGGGCAAAATTTTGCTGGAATTGCCGGCTGGTCGCTTTCAAAGGGAGCAAGAATCCGCTCAAAGCGCTGCCTGTCGGGAATTGCAAGAGGAAACGGGGTATTTGGCGAGCCACTGGCAACAGCTAGCAGTTCTCCATGACAATCCGGTGAACGATACCAACAGTATATACGTATTTTTGGCCAGGGGTGCCTATGTAGGTAGCGATCGCGCCTTGGATAGTACTGAAGACATCGAAATTGTGACAGTACCCACTTCGCAAGTACGCGATCGCTTGTTGGCTGGGGATATCGATGTAGCCGGCAGTGTAGCGGCTTTGGGTCTGGCTAGCTGTGCTGGGGTACTTTCTTTTTAACCCCTACCATCCCCAGGTTCCCGGACCGCCTTTGAAGGGGCCAACGATATCGCTGGTAATCCAACCGCCGTAAAAGTCGCCTGCTTGGGGTTGTACGCGCTCGTCATCTACATAGCAGGCATCCATTTTACTGGGGTAAACAGCAATGCAATCGCGGATGGCTGCATGGTTTTCATTTGCTTGGGGATACTGCCAAGCCGCGTTGGTTGCTTCTCGATCGCCCACTTTTATGGTATAGTATTTAGCCCTCCCTTTCCATTCACAAAAGCTTGTGCGAGAGGTGGGAAAGAGATATTCCGTTTTCACGTCTTCTAAAGGAATGTAGTAAGTCGGTGGATGGCTGGTTTCTAAAACCCGTTGCGCTCGCTGGGTGTCGGCGATGGTTGTTCCATGAAAAATTACGCGAACGTGTTTGCTGGTCGGTTCTACCCGCGGCGGACGGGGATAGTCCCAGACCGATTCTTGACCGGGTCCTGGCTGGATGCGTTCTGATTGCATAAAGTAACTCTCCTGTAGCCTCAGGCATGCTTGCTAGGTGTCCCTAACCACGACCGCTGGATTTGGCGATCGCCAACAACTGCGACCAACGGCTACTCACATTGTAGCTACCGCCGAGCTTGCATGGGAGCACTTGCTCGCCAAATACCCATTTGCCGATGATAGGACCTTATAGCAGACCAACCTTTTCCGATTTGGGTCCAATGTTATCCGTTTGGTTGTCTCAGGTGTGGCTAGCGACCTGAAATCGCTACGGAATTGGATGGCTCTACCTTTTCTTCTAGCATGGCCCGTAAGCTGGGAAAGAGAAAATGATTTTCTTCTACGTACTGAGCGCCGAACAATCCTTTTTCCGCCCAAAAATAGCGATCGGTGGTATGTTCGTTTCGTTTGACCAATAACAGCGCCGGTGGCACGATTCCTTCCGATTGAATAAATTTCCTGGCTGCGGTTACTGGCTTCTCTTCACCACTTTCGATGCTATATTGAGGTACGTGCTCTAGAATTTTCCGTCCTTCCAAACGACGGCGGCTTTTCCGCTTGCGTCTTCTAGCCAAGCTCAACCCCTCCTTTTTTTTTGCCGATCGTTGTATTGTTTGATACAAAAACCGATAAAATTATATCCGCTACTGCCGAAAAATTCAAGGATTATTAAAGCTTCGATACAAAATGAAAAAATCCCAACAATTCGCAAAGTGGGAAAAACAGATCGGGAAAGCTCGCCGCAGCGATCGCTGCCAAAAAGGGCGCACAGCAGGACTTTTGAGTTCTTCTTTTCCCAGCAACAAAAGCGAGCCAACGAATTTTTCTGGAATTTTCTCTTTTGGTTGTCTGGTGGCTCTCCAGGTAAAAATTTGCCCGCCAGCAACTCAAAAAAACCATTTTCGGGACAACAACTTCCTTAGCAAGAAAGTTAAGAACTCATAGCCCGCGATCGCTGCGGCTGTTGCCGATCGAGAGAAAGCTTCGGGGTAGAATGGAAAAAGACACCCCTTACCCGTTCGCCGTAGGCGCGAAAGATCGATTGCTGGTCCTGGTGGATTCGTCGGGATAGTAGCAGTTGCCCACATGCCATTGGCTGGATTTGCTTGCAGTTCCCCTGCCACAACAGTCAGTTGGTCCCCACCATCGGCGCTAGCGTCTGACTTGTGCTCAATTCAATTCAGTGCGCCTAACCTATCGTCGCTTGCCAGAAAAAAATATATAGATACCATGCTCACCTCTGCCACTTCTGAAGAATTTGTCACCCTCTGTCGAGAACAAACCGCTCTGCTGAGCCAATCCCTGGGGGCTTCTTTAAGTATGGTTTACCTCACCCCAGACAAACCTTCTGTATCGGAATTAGAAGCCCACTCCCAGCTCAACTTAGTGCCTGTGGTGGTCTATCCAGAAACGGAAGCCGAACGGGAAAAACAAGCCTTCACCATTTTTCTCGAAGACTTGCAGCAACAACCAGCAGCCCCCAAACTGCTCGGGAGTGGTTCTCAAGACCGAAGCGAGACCTTGCCGGTGGGCATTTCCGAAGCGAATTTGCCCCAAAACTGGCAGCAGCAGCACCGCAGCATCTCTCCGTTAATCCACGAAGGGGTAGTCATGGGATTTCTGGTAACCATGCGCTCCGATCGCCCTTGGAACCAAGAAGAAAAGGGACAAATTTCTCGCATAAGCCATACGCTAGCGCTTGCAAGAATTGTGGACCGGCGATCGCAGTGGTGGCAGCATCAAGCCAGCGAACAGCAACAGCAGCAACGGGAATGGTCCCAACGTCTCGACGATCTCCTGCACCAACTGCGCAATCCCCTCACCGCCCTGCAAACCTTTGGCAAGCTTTTACTAAAACGCCTTCCCCAGGAAGACAAAAACCGCAATTTAGCCAGCAATATTTTGCGAGAAAGCGATCGCATGCAAGAACTGCTGCAAATCCTCAAACAAACTGCCAAAACCGAACCAGTGGAAATTGCCGTCGAACCCACCCCAGCACCCCATCCCAAGGCCTTGCAAGCTGCCACCGACCAAACCGGGGCATCCCAACCTGCTTCCCTTTCCCATGCCCAGTTACCCCCCTCCTCCCAACTACCGTCACATCCCCATTCCATCTATGAAATTTTAGACCCTGTTCTCGCTTCCGCCCAAGCCATGGCCGAAGCCAAAGATTTGCAGCTACAACAAAAGGTCTCCAATCGCTTGCCCCTCATTCAAGTCGATGCCACCGCCCTGCGGGAAGTACTGACCAACCTGCTGGATAACGCCGTCAAATACACTCCCGCCGGCGGTCGAGTCAAAGTAGAAGCCGGTCACCGCCCCCCCCCAGGCAACCAAGCCCTGCAACCCATTGAAATCAGCGATACCGGTCCGGGCATTCCGGAAGCAGACCTGGAGCGGATTTTCGAGCGTCACTACCGCGGCGTTCAAGCACAAACCGACATTCCCGGTACCGGATTGGGGCTAGCCATTGCCAAAGAATTGGTAGAACGCATGAACGGCAAAATTCAAGCTTTTAGTCCGGCCTTAGACCGCGATTGGCAAAGCCATCCCCAAAATCCCGGTACGACGTTTTTGCTGTGGCTGCCAGAAGCCAGTTAGCTGGAAGGAACAACCACCTATCCTTCCCGCAACCGCCGCAACAGCCAATCGAAACGCGCGCTAGCAATATCCATATTGTGGGAAAGGATGGGGTCGCGAATTTGATAGCTACCGTTGGTGGCGATTTGCAGATTTTCTCCGTATCCCAGCAAGGAAACCGTTCCCCGCAAGCGCTGCGAGAGCAAAACGGCAATTGCCCGGTGGAAGCGATAGGCAAATCCCACATCCCGGTCCAACTTATCGCTGAGCTGGCGGCGCGGCAGGGATAAAACCAATCCCTTCGTAACTGCTTTCACCGTAGCGGAAGGCGGACTGGAATCGATAAAAGACATTTCTCCCACCACTTCACCGCTGGAGAGTCTGGCAATTTCTTTGCCTCCCAAAACCGAAACCGAAACCGAGAGAACGCCATCGAGCAAAATATACAAAGCATCGATGGGTTTGCCTTCTTGAATTAAGACAGTACCGGCAGTTAGTTCCTCGCGATGCCCCGTGGTAATCATCCAGTCGATATCGTCGTCGTTCAGTTCTCCCAGTATAAATAGAACTTTTTTCATGCCTAACTATATTGTTTTCCTAACGAAGCTAGTTTGTTCCTATTCTATGGTAGGAGTTCGTTGCAACAGAACCTAACCTATAGGAAAACGCGCCAGCTCGAAAATCAAGGCTCCCACATTTTATGAAATATGGGAGCAAGCCAGTAGGAACCTAATTTGGGAATTTCCAGGGGAAGCGGTCTCCCCTTTAGCAACATTTTGACACTCTTACGAATAGAATTGGTGAGATTCTTGCTTCGTTAGGTGTGCCTAGATCAATTCGCGCTTGATGCTAGACCATCCCCGGCGATAGGGACCCTCAGGGAGGGGGTTTCCGTCCTGCAGTGGACGTACTTTTAAAGGAATTGGCCGCACATTTTGGTTTGACAGCGGCTCAGGGCGCACGGGTCGCTTTTTAGGTGGGAGAAACTGCGATCGCGCTCTATGCAGCGCCCACATTGGCAGCAAAGCGGATCGTCAAATTATCTCCGTCCATTTTCGCCCCAACCGGTTCCAAGGTCGCCAAAGCCTGGGGTAGGACCATATTGCGCCGGTGGTTGCCAATGCGAATGTTTAATTCGTCGCCGTTTTTGTTGAGCTGGATTTTGTCCTTGGGAATTCCCGGCAAATACAGTTGCAGTTTGTACTCTTCCCCCTCTTGAATCACCTGGAATGTGGTTTCTTTGTAGTAAATCTGGGTGGGGTCTTCCTCACCGTAGAGAATCTCTTTGAGTTTTCTCAGGGTATCCAAACCGCACATTTCCTGGGAGTACAGGGGAACCTCTTTCACCGGCAAGGGTTGGAAGTTTTCGTGAATTTCCTGTTTGTGTTGTTGCTGGTGTTCTTTCCAGGGTTTGAAAAACGGATCGGTTACTTCGTCGGGAATAATCCGATTGGCAATTACCAAATCCGTCGCCACGTTGTACAAACTCAGGTAAGCATGGGCGCGTAAGGATTCTTTGATTACCATGCGTTCGGGATTGGTTACCAACCGTACTGAAGTAATGGTATTGTCGGTGAGAATTTTGCCCAACGCCTCAATTTGCTGGTAAAACTCGTAAGGCGCATCCATGACTTCTTCGTCGGGGAGGGAGAAACCGGCAATGGGTTTGAATAGGGGTTCTACCAACGGTCTGAGGGAGGCGGAAACTTTTTGCAGGGGTTTGTAAAAACGCCGCATGTACCATCCCCCCACTTCTGGCAAGCTGAGCAGTCTCAGAGCGGTGCCAGTGGGAGCAGAATCGACAATCAGTACGTCAAAGTTGCTATCTTGATGGTGCCGGAAGACCCGCACCAAACCAAAAATTTCGTCCATGCCGGGGAGAATGGCCAGTTCTTCTGCTTGTACGCTTTCCAAACCTCTCGCCTGCAAGACTTCGGTGATGTAGCGTTTGACAGAGCCCCAGTTATCTTCTAGCTCTAGCAAAACATCTAGTTCCGCGCCCCAGAGATTTTCGCACACCTGCTTGGGCTCGTGTTCTAGCTCCATGTCGAAGCTGTCGGCGAGGGAATGGGCAGGATCGGTACTGAGAACCAGGGTTTTATAGCCCAATTCCGCACAACGCAAGCCGGTGGCGGCTGCCATGGAGGTTTTGCCGACGCCGCCTTTTCCTGTCATCAGCAGCAAACGCATAATGGTTCTCCCAATTTTTTACAATTTTTTACTTTTCTCCAATGTAGCGCGTTTGTTTCTTTTTTAACTAAAAAGCGATAGATGCTGGCGCAAAACCGCCCACCGCGAACAGTGCCAATAATCGATATGGGAGATAATGCGATCGCGGTCGTTGAGGGTAAGTTCGCTCCAACCGGGAATGCGGACCCTAGGTTGCCATGGCAGGGGAGCGGTCCAATTTAACGTCCAGCGGGTGGTAATCACATGGCGATCGCGGCGAATCTCGTGCAACTCCATGCGCACATCGCGAAACCAAGTGGCAATAAAAGTAATGTTATCGCGAAAGCGATCGACACCGCGGAATCGATTGAGGGGATCGGCAAAATACACATCCGCCTCGTAAATGCTGTAGGTTTGGTCCGCCGGGAAACGCTGGTAATCCCGTTTGAGAATTTCGACAATATCCATGAACCTGCTACTTCCTCGTTTCCACAAGATTATTTGTTGACATTGCGCTTAATTTCTTCCAGTTCCTGTTCGGTTTCCCAGCGTTGGAACTGTTGTTCTAACGGATCGTCAAAGTTGGATCGATCGCCTCGACTGGTTGGTTCGTAATCACTAAACCAAGCTTTATTATCCCAACTTTCCTGATTTTCTTTAGACTTTGCTTCAGCTGCTGCTGCCTTCGCCTTAGCCGAAACTTCTTTACGCCGGTTTTGTAGTTGGTAATATAGCTCTTTGGCTTTCTCAATGCGCTGGTTGATGCCCTGCATCTGTCCCCAAAGCTGGTTCCCCTTGCGCAAAAGGGTGGCTTCCCGTTCCCGGGCAGCTTGGGCCAAATCCTGGCGTCCCGAAGCTTCCGCCCGTTCCATGCGTTGGTGCCAGCGTTGGATATCTTGCGCCGTGGAAAGAATCTCGTTTTGTTTTTGTTTCTCTTGCTTTTGTAGATCTAATATTAGTTTTAACGTGTCATCTTCTTGCTCTCGTAACTGCTCTTCTAAAGCTTGTAGCTCCAGATGGGGATGTTTGCGCAGAAATTCATCCAGTCGTTCTTCTAAGAATTTGCTAACGTCTTCAAATAAGCCCACGGTGGATACTCCTCGGCTGCGGTTTTCTATTTTATTGTAACAACCGGTCGGGACCGTCGCCGATGGCTAGAACTTCTGTCCGACAAAAATCGAGCGTACTTCGCCGTTGCGACGAATAATGGCTTCCCCGTCTTTCACTTCCACCAAGGTCCAACCGCTGGAACCAATGGTTTGACCGATGCGGATGCGCCTGGCGACACCGTTGATTTCAAATAAGCCCGCCGAGCGATCGCCCAATTCCATAATCCCCACCAAAACGTGGTTGCCCTCGCTGCTGTCGAGGGGTTGCGGCGAAGTGGCTGTGGTTGGTGTTGGCGATGGACTGGGGCTGGGCGCTGGTGTGGATGTGGTTGGCGACGTTTGTTGGGTTGGTGGCGTTGCTGGCGTCGTGGTTTGGGGGGCCGGTTGGCTAGCCACTGGTGTGGGAGATGGGGGAATCGCAGGCGTGGGGGTCGGCGGTGGCGCTACGGGTTGGCTGGGCTGCTGGGCCATCGGAGGCATGGACCCCTGCATGGGCATGGGATACAGACCCCCTGGCGGCATGGAAGCTTGCAGGTGGGAACGTTCGATAGCGCTAGCTAGGCGGTTGAGGGCACTGGCCAGTTCTGGATTGTTGGTTACCTGGGCCATGGTTTGCGGGTCCACCGCTGGCTGCTGCGCCACTTGAGGCTGTGGCGAGCGTTGCTGTTGTTGGTTGCGTTCGATCGCTGCTAGAGAGCGGCGCAGGTATTCTTGAAATTCTTCTTTCTCCGCCACTGATGGGGGCACCCCAGGGGCCGATCCAGTGGCATTTTCCTGGGTAGGTTCCGGTGCCGGGGTGGGGGCAATGCCAAAAAATTGCCGTACCTGCTGGCGGGTTCCCAGCCACAGTCCTACAATCAAAACCAACGCTGTACCGGCAGAAGCCAGTAAAATCCGGTCAAATAACTGCCAAGCGTGGCTGCTGCGATCGCTGCTGGTGTCTTCGGTTGTGGTAGCGGGTGGCGGGGCTTCCCATTGCGGGGAAAGCACGATGGAGGGAACGCGCACTGATTTCAGCTGCATGGGGGCTGGTTGGGCGGGTTCCGCTGGCAAACGATTGCTGCCAGAAGCCACCCGTTCCACATCGGCAAACACATCGTCCATCAGGCGGTCGGCATAAGCTTCCACTTGCAAAGGATTCTCTGCCGGGGCCTCATGCTGTGTTTCGCCGTTTGTAGATGGAGATTGCTCCATGCGATGGGAATCGGAAAATGGGGAATTGCTTGTTTGTGCCATAGCTGTTTGCTGTTTAAAGACCTCAACCGCCGCCAACCAAATTTTGTAGAAATTCAATATGGCGATGCCTACCCTATAGTTTACTGCATGAATCGGGAGCTTTAAAAAGTCAGGGCTTTCAAGCTCCTGATTCACGCGCTCAAAACTCAGAAGGTAAGGAACTACGGGAGAAATCCCCATAAATCCTACCTTTGTCATTGGACCCGTTCCCAGGGGCCTTAGAGCGGGAAACTGTTAAGTCCGGTTTTGCAGGAGAGATGTCCGGGAGTGACCCCGGCATCGACTGCTGATGAAATTATCCCACGACGATCGTTTTTCGGCTGGTTTCCCTAGGAAGAAGAGGCGGCGGCTGTTTTTTGCCGGTTTTTGGTTTCTAGATAAATCAAAAGCGCGTTGATATCGGCGGGATTGACGCCACCAATGCGGGAAGCCTGACCGATGGTGAGCGGGCGAACCTGCTCTAGTTTTTCCCTGGCTTGATAGGAAATGGTTTCGATGGCATGATAATCCAAATCCGGGGGGAGCTTGCGCCGTTGGTTTTTTGCCAGGCGGTCAATTTGCTGTTGCTGGCGGGCGAGATAGCCGGAATATTTGATGTCGATTTCTGCCCCTTCGGTTTCCACCAGGTTTAATTTGGGATTGTCCAAACCGTACTGTTGCAGGCGATCGTAGTGAAATCCAGGGCGACGCAGCAAATCGGCTAGGGTGAGCGACCCTTTGATTTTTTGTTGGGTATCAGCCGCGATCGCTTGGCCTACCGGATCGCTTTCTTTAATGCGGGTATTGTACAGGCGTTCTTTTTCCGCTTCGATGCGCGCTTGTTTTGCTTGAAACAGCTGCCAGCGGCGATCGTCGATCAGACCGATTTCGCGACCCAAAGGCGTCAACCGGCGGTCGGCATTGTCGCCGCGCAACACCAAACGGTATTCCGAACGGCTGGTGTACATCCGATAGGGTTCGTGGAGTTCTTTGGTACACAAATCGTCAATGAGCGTACCGATGTAGCTTTGTTCCCTGGGGAACACCAGCATTTCTTCACCGCGAACCATTCTGGCGGCGTTGATGCCAGCTACCAAACCTTGGGCGGCGGCTTCTTCGTAGCCGGTGGTGCCGTTAATTTGCCCGGCGCAAAACAGCCCGGACAGTTTTTTGGTCATGAGGGTGGGATAGCATTGGGTGGCTGGTAGGTAGTCGTATTCCACCGCATAAGCCGGGCGCAGCATGGTGCAGTTTTCCAGACCGGGAACGGTTTGCAAAGCTTGCAGTTGGGCATTTTCGGGCAGACCGGTGGAAAAGCCTTGGATGTAAAGCTCTGGCGTCTCCCGTCCTTCCGGTTCGATGAAGATTTGGTGGCTGTTTTTCTGGGCAAAGCGTACGATTTTGTCTTCGATGCTGGGACAGTTGCGCGGACCTTTGGCATCGACCCAACCGCCGTAAATGGGGGTCAGATGCAAGCGATCGCGAATGAATTGGTGGGTTTCGGGGGTGGTATGGGTTAAATAGCAGTTGGTTTGTTCCCTCTCCACGTGAACTTCCGGGTCAAAGCTGAACCAGCGTACCTGTTCGTCTGGTGGCTGGACTTGCATTTTGCTGTAATCTACGGAACGCTTGTCGATGCGCGCTGGGGTTCCGGTTTTTAGGCGACCCACTTGGAAGTCGAGGCGGTTGAGGGTTTCGGTGAGACCGATGGCAGGAAATTCTCCGGCGCGACCCGCTGGCATGGATCGATCCCCCACCCAAATGCGACCGCCTAGGAAGGTACCGGTGGTGAGGATAACGGCTTGGCAGCCAAAGGCCACGCCAAAGTAGGTTTGTATGCCAATGACTTCGTCGTTTTTCCCCAAAACTAGATCGGTGACCATGCCTTCGCGCAGCATAAGATTTTCCTGGTTTTCCAGAATATGCCGCATGAGTTGGCTGTATTCCCGCTTGTCGGTTTGGGCGCGCAAAGCCCAGACGGCGGGACCGCGGGATTGGTTGAGCATGCGTTTTTGTAGGTAGGTGCGATCGCCCATTTTGCCAATTTCGCCGCCCAGGGCATCCACTTCGTGGACTAGTTGGGTTTTGGCGGGGGCACCCACAGCGGGATTGCAGGGCTGCCAGGCGATTTTGTCCAGGTTGAGGGTGAGCATCAACGTCCGACAACCCAAACGCGCGGCGGCTAGGGCGGCTTCGCAACCGGAGTGTCCGCCGCCGACCACGACGACATCAAACGCATCTTGAAATTGGACAGGGGAAGTAACGGTCATGATTGAGCGTGGAGAACAGGTACAGTCTTTTTGATTGAGGGGGTTTATGGGGTATTTTCCAATTATAGTAGCGATTTTTCTGGCTTTGGTGGGAAATTGGTGGTCCCCGCCATGGCGATCGCTTCTAGGAAGGGGAAATTGTGGCAGCTACTGTCGCGGCGAAACGGTTACAATCGATCGTAGTAGCGGACGCTCCAGATGCGCAATTGTTTAATTTTGAATGCTAGTAGGGGCGCAGTTCTCTTGCGTCAAGGTGCTGCGTGGAAAGGAAATTCAGCATGACTTCGGAAGCGATGCCGACCTCTGAGTATCAAACCCTTCTCGTACAACTGTTACAAACTACTTCCGATTCTCGCGGCGATCGTCAAGTTTTGTACGCTTTTGTCCAAGCCAACCAAGACCAGCTCAACCTTGAATTTGCCCAACACTTACGCAGTTGGGCGCAACGGCAGTTTCACCGCAGTTCCAACGACCGTGCTAAGGCGATCGCCAAGTTGTTGGGGGAATTTAGCGATTTTATGCAGCAGTTCCCCGGCGATGACGAAATTTCTACCCTACAAATTGCGATCGCTGGCTACGAAATGGCGTTGCAAGTGCTGACCAAGGAAGAGTTTCCCCAATCGTGGCATCGGTTGCAATCGGCACTCATGTCCGCAAACAAGCAACTGAAAAAGCGCCAAGACCAAGAACGCCGCGAACAGCAGCTCCTGCAAAACGTAGAACAGCTTTCCCAACAGGTACGCCACCTGCAGCAAACCCTCGATACCGATGCTGCCGCATCTGGCCACGCCCACCAACCCGCCAAAAATTACAACGCCGCTATTTTCTACGATATTGAAAACCTCACCCGGGGATACAAATTCAGCGAAAAACTCATTGCTGACTTGTCTTTGCGAGAAATTGTCAGTATGGTCAAAGACACGGGCAAGGTGGGGCGTATTGCCATTCAAAGAGCCTATGCCAACTGGTCCGATAGCCGCTTGCGGGGGATGCGCCGGGAAATTGTGGAGTTGGGCATCGATCCCATCCAACTGTTTGGGTTCGGTCACGGTCCCCACAAAAATGCGGCGGACATCCAACTGGCTATTGATGTGATGGAAGTGGTACATACCCGCCCTAGTGTAGAAGTATTTATTATCGTCTCCGGGGATGGAGCTTTTGCTTCCCTGGCGAAAAAGCTCCACGAATACGGCAAAATTGTCATTGGCTGTGCCTACGAAGCCCAAACCAATCGGGTATTGGAATCGGTTGGTGATGCTTTTGTGCGTTTGCGCGATCCAGAGGACAAACTGGCGAACGATGGCCATGAGTGGGAAAACAACCACCACCACAAAGCAGACGTACCGGAAATCGACCTAATTGCTACCACTAAGCAAGTGCTTCCCCAACTTAAACAAGACATACGCATGATTCGTGGCGGTATCGTTCTGCCGCAAGTGCGTAATTTCCTGGTAGAAAACATCGAAAATTTTGAAGATATTTACGCTCAATACGCGGAATCCGTGAACGACAAGCGGTTCACTTCTTTCTTAAAACTGATTTGTAACGATACGGAATTTGATGTAGATAAAAACCATCCCGCCAAGCTGATTTTGCGTAGCGGTGCCAATGGCGTACCGGAAAACGTCCATTGCGAAGAAAGGTACCGGCAAATTTTGCTCAGCGGGTACAAAAAGTTTAAGTTGGAAGACCCCCAAGAGATTGCCATGGTTGCCGATGCCCTGGCCAACCATCCCATCGAAGGGGAAGCCATTGAAGAGGCGGCAGAGAAAATCGAAGCCAATTTGGACTATCAAATTCCCCGCGAGAAAGTGCTCAACTGTTTGTTGGCTTTTCTGTCGGCGGAATGTTTGGAAATTGTCGATCGCGCTGGACCTCCCTGGAAGTGGATGGGAACTTTGAAGCCGGAGTTTCAATCGGCGGCGCAAATTTTGCAAGCTCTGCGCAATAGCGTTCGCAACTGCTTGCGGGAGGTGTTGATGGAAATTGACGAAGAAATTGAAGAAAGTGTCATCCAGCAAATTCTGCCTTAGCCCATCCCGGGGAATTGTTGCAAACCATTAGCGATCGCTGTGGGGGGCTTGACGAAAACAACTGAAAACAAATTTCAACTATCCGGCAGCGGTTGCGACCGATTGCACCGTTTTGGGCAAGTCCAATTCTCCGGCAAACTGGGCCATCCCGCTTCTACCGCCTCCTCGCAAACCGCGTGGATGGTCATCTGACAGTCCAACAATTGATATTGGGAGGCTTCGGCTTGCTTGTACCCCGTTTGCAACACCGAGTCATTCTTGAATTCTAGGGTGCGGTGGCACAAAACACAAACCAGGTGGTGGTGGTGTTCGGGATGGGGGCGGTTGAGTTCGTAATGTTTGTGCCCTTCCGCGAGTTCCAGTTCCCGCAAAATTCCCAACCGCGCCATCAAACTGACGTTGCGATAGACGGTGGAGAGGCTCACGGGTTCGTGGCGATCGCATAGAATTTGGTATAGTTCTTCGGCGCTGAGATGCTTTCCTTGGGGAAGGGTTTGAAAAATATGCAGGATCTTTTCCCGTTGCGGCGTCATGCGACATCCACGTTGGTGAAGTTCTGATTTCAGCGATGCAGCGGTATAAAGTGCCATATGGTTCCGTCGCGATTCGATTGTGGTTGAAAATAAAAAGCAAGTTTCGTGGTTGTACTGTACCATTTGATGGGAAAAATTTGCAATAGCTTGCCGGGATTTTTCTCTCTTTTTCCATCGGTCGCTGTTGGGAAAAATTTCCCCATCCATGAGAAAATTGTCCTACCATAATGGAAGCGATACCACTGCCATACTTGCCGCGTATTCTTCACTTGGTTCTAAACCTGCCGCCCATGCGCCCCATCCAACAGTTTTTCGCTACCTGTACCCTAGCTGTCGCGATCGCACCTTTTGGCTGCCCACCTGTTGTTGCCCGGGAACCATTCCCCCATACATCTGCCGACAAAAACGTACAAATCATTACTCAAATTGTCCCCGATCGCACCCTGCCGCAAAACTCTCAAGTCACGCGAGCCCAAAATCACTTAGAAATATCAGGAGGAACCACAGTCGGTGCCAATCTTTTCCACAGCTTTCAGGAATTTTCCCTGCCAGCGGAAACCATCGCCACCTTCCAAAACGCGAATACCATCAAAAATATCATTACACGGGTAACCGGCGATCGCATCTCCGTCCTCGAAGGAACCCTACAGGCTAACGGCAGCGCCAACCTCATTTTCATCAATCCCAACGGCATTACCATCGGCAGCAACGCCCAGCTCGACATCGGCGGTTCTTTCTTAGGGACCACCGCCCGCAGCTTAGAATTTGCTGACGGAACGCAATTCCATGCCACCAATCCAGCCAGTCCCCCCTTACTCACCATATCCACCCCCATAGGCTTGCAAGTCGGCAGCAACGCCGGCGACATTCGCGTATTCGGTCCTGGCAACAACCTATTTTTCGACAATTCCCTAGCCACCGTCCGAGAAGAACGACCCACCGGATTTGCCGTCTCCCCCCAAGCCACCCTCGCCCTCATCGGCGGCAATATCGTGCTTTCCGGGGGCAACCTCACCGCCAGTGGGGGCGAAATCGAACTCGCCAGCCTCGGTAGCGGGCGCATGCGCTGGGTGGAAACACGGAGGGGTTGGGAATTTCAACCCCAAAACATCGCCACTTGGAATCGGATTTTGCTGGAAAAAACCGCCTCCCTCGAAGCCAGCGGCAACGGCGGTGGTTTCGTGCGCCTGCAGGGATCGCACATTTTGCTGCGAGATGGGTCTTCCATTCTCGCCGATACTCTGGGAAACGGTAGCGGTCGGGGAGTGTATTTGCAGGCACAGGAAGCAGTGGAAGTAGTGGGAGAAAGTCCGGAAGGCTTTGCCAGCAGCGTATTTGCCGCCGTTGCCCCGGAAGCCACCGGCAGCGGCGGTCGCTTGCAAGTGGAAACCCAACGCTTCGTGGTTGCGGATTTGGCCATCATTGGCACCGATACCTTGGGCGCGGGGGATGCGGGAACGCTGCAGGTACAGGCGCAAACCGTAGAAACCAGCGGCCGGTCTTTTTGGTCTGGTTCCAGCTTTCGCGGCGCTACCGGTGATGGCGGCAACATTGTCATCGCCACCGACACCCTCACCATCAGCGGCGGTACGCAAATCTTGGCTTTTACCCAAGGCAGGGGCAAGGCGGGGGCTATTGACATTCGAGCCAGCGATACCATCGAGGTCCGCGGGGCGGATGGCAGCTTTGAAAGTACCATTGCCGCCAGCGTAGAAGCGAGTGCTACCGGTCGTGGGGGCAACGTCAACCTAGAAACCAACCGATTGGTCCTGGCTAACGGGGGTCGTCTCTCCACAGCCACCAGCAGCGAAAGTACCCAGGGCAGGGGAGGCAATATTACCGTGCGCGCCACTTCCGAAATTTACCTCAACGGCACCAGCAGCGAAGGGATTCCGGCAGCTATTACCACCAGTACTGTGGGGACGGGCGATGGCGGTCAAGTGAGGTTAGAAACGCCGAGTTTGGTGTTGCAAAATGGCGCTCAAGTGAGTTCGGCCGCTTTTGAAAGCGGTGACGGCGGTGATGTGAGGGTGCGTGTCGGCGATCGCTTGTTGGTATCCGGGGCAGTTCCCGCGCGCGAGATTCCCGAAGCCGATTTGGACTTTTTCCGAGACGAGAGCCAAACCCAATTTCCCAGCGGTTTGTCCACTTCCTCCGAAGGCAGCGGTCACGCCGGTCAGCTACGAGTGAGCGCGGGGAACATCGAACTGCGATCGCATGGGGAAATTACTGTCAGCAGTACCGGCAGCGGCAATGCCGGATCCATGGGGATTGAAACTGGGGAGATGCGTCTCGATAGCGGCGGACACCTGCGCGCCGACAGTGCGGCCGGATTGGGCAATATCAACTTGCAAACCGACAATTTGCTGCTGCGGGGAAACAGCCAAATTTCCACCAACGCCACCGGTACCGAACCAGGGGGGAACATTGCCATTGCCACCAGGACCCTAGCCAGTTTGGAAAATAGCGATATTACGGCTAATGCGATCGCCGGCGATGGTGGTAGCATTCAAATTACCACCTCAGGGATGCTCCTATCTCCCGACAGTCAGATAACCGCCAGTTCTCAATTTGGCGTTGATGGTCAGGTAGCCGTGAACTCGCCGGAAGTGAACCCAGAAGCAGGGCTGTTACAGGTGGACAACGATTTGAACCAACCCAAGCAAATTGTGGCCACCCCCTGCCAGCGGATTGAGGGAAACGAATTTGTGATGACCGGATATGGCGGATTGCCCCCTGCACCGCAAGAAAGCCTCAACCAATTTTCTACTTGGATGGATTGGCGCAGCCACCAGCGATCGCCGGCTTTTGGTGCCACAGCGACCGTTCGCCATGGCATTCAAGAAGCCAGCGGCTGGAGACGCCACCAAGACGGCACGGTAGAATTGGTAGCGTCCGGAGAACAAAAGACAAATTGGTATTTTTCTATTGGTTGTGACGAACGGTGACGGTGGTTATGAAGGTTTCGGCTGGGGTGAAAAAAGTAGGTAAATGGCTGTTGTTGTTGGTTGTGGGATGGGCGATCGCTTTGGGCGTACAAGTGGTTTCCGAAGCGGCGATGCCCCAACCCTCCCAAACCCAAGGCAGCCCACCGATGGTTTCGGTGGCATCGGGACAAAGATTGTACCAAAACGGACGCATTGAGGCGGCATTGCAAATATGGCAGCAGGTAGCAGCGCGGTTGGATTCATCCGAGAAAGACCAACAGGCTCAAGTGCAGGGATATTTGGCACTAGCCTATCACAAACTGGGGCAGTGGGAACCAGCAGAAGATGCCCTATTGCAAGCGTTGGCAATCGCCCAAAAACCTCCGGTCAACCAGCAGATCTTAGCCAAAATTTACAATATTGCCGGCGAAATCAACTACAACCGCGGCGACTACCAGGGGGCCTTGGATCGTTGGGAAGCAGCGGCAAAAACCTACACCCTCGCCGAAGACCGGGTGGGAGAAATTGGGGCGCAAATCAACCAAGGGAAAGCTCTACAAGCTTTGGGCATGTACCGCCGCGCCCAGGAAATTCTGGAAAAAGTGCGATCGCCCATCGAAAATTTATCCGATCGGGAACTGCAAGTGGCGGCGTGGCTGAATTTGGGGAATACCCTGCGGCTGACGGGCAATCTGGAACCATCGAAAGAAGTGCTGGCAAAAGCACGTACTGTTGCTTATCAAAATAACATGAACGCCCAAACGCAAGCTGCCTGGCTGGGATTGGGCAACACCATGCGCGCAGAACTTACGCGGCAACTCTCCCGGTCTTCCTCGTCGGTGAATAACAATTTCCCCCAACTGGAAAACCGCCAAGTGCAGCAAGTGTTGATAGCTTACCAACAGGCAGTGGAAAGCTGTTCGCCCCAAAAACAATCTCGGGATTGTCCTTTGTGGTTGCAAGCACAGCTCAATCGCCTGGAAGTGTTGCTGCTGCTGGAACGAACTTCCTCAGCGGTGGCGTTGCTGCCTACCATTCAAGAACACGTCGCGGCGCTGCCCATAGCTTCTACAGGGGTATATGCCCGCATTCAGCTGGCGGAATATATCAATCGCCTGCGCGCTATGGATAGCCAATTGCAGGATTTGCCCAACATGCGGGAAACTGCGGAAATCCTAGCGGTAGCGGTGCAACAGGCACGGCAGTTGGGGGATAGGCGCGCTCAATCCTATGCTTTGGGTCGCTTAGCCCATCTCTACGAGGAAAAACAGCAGTATTCCGAGGCGAGGTTACTGACTGAGGAGGCACTGGCTTTGGCGTCGCAAGTCGTTGGTGAGGATATTGCCTATCAATGGGAATGGCAGCTGGGGCGCATTTGGCAGCAGTTAGAAAAGACCGAGCGCGCGATCGCGGCGTATCGAGAAGCGGTGCGTACCCTCAACGACCTGCGCGGCGAACTGGTGGCTACCAACCAAGATGTGCAATTTTCCTTCCGCGATCGCGTGGAACCGGTGTACCGGCAGTTGGTGGATTTGTTGCTGCGCCCGGAAAACCATCCCACCCAAGCGGAGCTGCGGGAAGCTTTGGATACCATTGAGTCACTGCAACTGGCGGAGTTGGATAATTTTTTCCGGGAAGCCTGTTTGGAGGTGCGCCCCCAAAAAATTGACAGCGTAGACCCCGAGGCGGCGGTGATTTATCCCATTATCCTTCCCCAACGGTTGGAGGTGGTGGTTTCCATTCCCGGGCAACCCCTGCAACACTTTGCTACTCCCATTGCTGCCGCCGAGGCCGAACAGACTATCAATCGCATGCGCCAGTCGCTGCGCCCCAATTCTTTCCGTTCCGACCGCGAACCGGTAGCCCGCGAAATTTACGATTGGTTGGTGCGACCGGTGGAGGCAGATTTGCAGCAAAATCAGGTGCAGACGTTGGTGTTTGTGTTGGATGGGGCGTTGCGCAACATTCCCATGGCGGCTTTGTACGACGGACAACAGTATTTGTTGGAGAAATATGCGATCGCTCTGACGCCGGGGTTGCAGCTATTGGTGGCGGATGCCCAAACTCAGGTAGACGCGCGCGCGATCGCGGCAGGGATTAGCGAATCTACTCAGGGATTTTCTCCTTTGCCGGCGGTGGAACGGGAAATCTCAGAAATTTCCCAACAGGTATCGGCACGTACGCTGCTCAACCGCGGATTTACCAAGGCGTCTTTGCAGAAAAGTATCCAGGAAAATCCCTCTCCCATCGTGCATTTGGCTACCCACGGGCAGTTTAGTTCCGAACCGGAACAGACGTTTATTCTAACGTGGGAGGAAAAAATTCAAGCGAAGGAGTTGGAAGCTTTGCTGCGATCGCGCTTTCAACCGGATACGCCTCCCATCGACCTGTTGGTGTTGAGTGCCTGCGAAACCGCTGCCGGGGATAAATACGCTGCTTTGGGATTGGCAGGATTGGCTGTGCGTTCCGGTGCCCGCAGTACCGCAGCTACCCTCTGGTCGGTTCAGGATGATTCCACCGCTCGTTTAATGAATAAGTTTTACCAGGAATTGTCTCAAAATCAGATCGCCAAAGCCGAAGCCCTACGCCGCGCCCAATTATTTTTGATGGAGGAAATTAGCCATCCCTTTTACTGGGCACCTTTTGTGTTGGTAGGCAACTGGCTGTAGCCTGTTGTGGTTTCTACACGCACTGGGAGAGGTGAAATTTTATCCAAAAATGGATTGACATTTAAGGCAGGGTATGGTATCAAAACGAATTAGATACTTGGTGTGCCAAGTTATTTTAAAAACCATTAAATTGCTCCTGTCGTTTCCAAAAATCGATCGATTAAAAAAAAGGGAAGCCACCTCAGGGAAAAAAGTCTCATCCCATGCCCTCTGATGGTATCAAAACCAGTAGGGAAGGGACGATTGTAGGCATTTTTATCGAGCTGGCCGGAACGGGAAACGCGATCGCCTACCAAAAAATGCTCCCACGGAATACAATCGCAGCCAAAATTGCAGGAATTCCTAAAAAAACCTAATCTCACCGGGAGCATCTTTACTGATTTTTAACAAAAATCAGGGGACAATTACGGTTTTGTCACAAACAGGGGCTTTTTTATTTGGGCACCAGCTTTTATAATATAGTGTAAGATGAAAATTCCCTAACTCGGAATCGGGTTGGGGGCAACAACTAGGGGAACCGTAAAAACACCCGGAAGAAAACCAACCCCACCCAGCATCTACCAGTATCTACCCAAACACCGAAGCAATTTTGTGGGGGATCTCCGCACTAGGGATGTTGTCAAACCAAGAACCATCACCGTGTTTTTATCTTTTATCGTCGTGCCACCCGTACGACAACCGGAACAATAGCAACATATTCAGAATATTCAGAAAATCGACAAAAACCAGTGATTCTTCTCTGCGTTATCGGCAAACTTGAAAAGATGTTTGCCACCATGAATGGTTTTAAAAGCCCCGGTGCTTTGTTACCATCGCCAAAATCTTCCCACCTCTCCGAGTGTATTATCAGAACGCAGCACAATTCCACAATTGAGAAGGTAAACTGATGAAAGCTCGCAAACTCCCAATTTATCTATCCACAATTGTCTTGGCAGGCACCATGGGCATCGGAAATTTCCCCCAGGCGGGCAGTTCCGCACGCGCGCAAACCACCGCTGCCAACTCCCTAGAAAAAGCCACTCAGATTCACTTTGATTTACCTCCCACCGAAGGAGGACCACAACAAACCGCTGGTGGTGGTACGCGCGGTGGTTGTGAAGCCCCCACAGCCAGCAACAACGGCTCTGCCAACATGACCACAGTTGCCCTACTGTTGCCCCAAAACAAAACGGGAATGACCGTTTCCGAACGTCCCACTTTCTTCGCGTACCTATCGCAAACCAGCGCCCAGAAAGTAGAATTTACCATTCGAAATGCTTCCGAAACCTATACCTACCGCCAAACCCTAGAAGTGGGGGAAACACCCGGGATTATCAGCTTTTCCCTACCAGAAACCGCACCTCCGCTGCAAGTGGGCGAACAATACCGCTGGTCGGTAGCCGCCATCTGCGAACCAGAAGACCGCTTGCAAGACATTGTAGCTTTCGGTCGGTTGCAACGGGTGGAAGAAAGTGACCAACTGCAACGGCAACTCGCTGCCGCCGAAACACCTCTAGCCAAAGCTCAAGCCTACGCGGAAAATGGCATTTGGCACGAAACCACGGAAATTGTAGCGCAGCTGAAACGCCAACAACCAAACAATCAAGCCGTTCAGGACACCTGGGTTCATTTACTGCAGCAAGATACGGTTGCCCTAGGTGACATTGCTCAGCAACCGCTGTTGGATTGCTGTATAGCACCGGAAAACCAACAAACCTCTCGTTTTGAACCCGCATCGGCGCTTTCAGTGTTAGAGGGATCGCCGGCTAGCAGCCAACCACAATAGGTAGAGCATGGTTCTATGGTAGCGGCTCGATACGCGATTGCGGCCAGAAAATCTTGTAGGCTTTGCCTACAATGCTCTCTGCCGTTGACACTCTCACGAATTCTATTCGTGAGATTCTCGCTTCATTGGGTGTGCCTAGATAGATTAGCTACGAACTAGTCCATCCCCGGCAACAGGGACCCTCGACGAGCATTTTTCCGCCCCATTGTGGACGTACTTTCATGTAACTGTAGCACATTTTGACGGCGGCTAAAGCCGCACGGGTCGCTTTTCATCCCTGCTGGGAAAGAGGCAGGGCTTTCAAGTTCCCGTCTTTTTTCGTCAAACCTTTGCAGGAGACACTATGTTAGGCGAGCATCTCGACGAACAGCGCCTGGCTCGTTATAGCCCGGATACATCCACCTATAACGTTGCCATTGTCACGGATGAAGATTTGGATTCGCAGGTAGAATTAGAAGACGGGCAGATTGCTTGGCAGTCTCTCCTACGCTACGATCGCATGTATCGTACTTTGGATCCGAGTACTGGAAAAGTCAGCTATTCTTTTGAAGAAGTTCCCGAAACCCAAGGTGGACGCAACCATCTCCTTAGTCTTATTGCCGAAGCCGGTCGCGGAGCTGAGTTTTCGGAGTTGGTCCGCTTTGGCGACAAATTAATTGCCCTTGACGATCGCACGGGGTTGATTTGCGAGATTCGCCACGAACACGAGTTAATCCCCCGCAATATTTTGATAACTGGCAGCGGCGACGAGAAATTTAAAGGGTTTAAAGCCGAGTGGGCAACCCTCAAAGGCGACCAATTGGTTGTAGGCAGCCACGGCAGGGTAACTACGGATGACAAAGGCAACGTACAAACCGGCGAACTGGAGTGGGTGAAGTTTGTGGACCCGGACTATCGCATTCATAGCGCCAACTGGCACGATTGCTATGAAGCTATGCGACGCGCGGTGGGAGTTGATTCCAGTCAGGGATATCTCACCCACGAAGCAGCGGAGTGGCATCCAGGCAAGCAACTTTGGTATTTTTTTCCCCGGAAGGTAAGTTTTGAACCGTTTGATGAGGAAGCCGACGAACGCGATCGCGGCAGCAATACGTTGATTGTGGCTGATGAGACGTTTCAGGATATCCAAGTGCGTAGGATAGGCGATTGTATCCCCGAACGCGGGGTTTCTTCCATTAAGTTTATTCCCGGACATCCCGAGGAATGCGTGGCTCTCAAAAGCCTGGAATGCGGCGATCGCACCGAAACGTATATCTTCTGTTTTCATTTAAATGGAGACTTGCTCAGCGAGGAGATTTTTTTAGGCAATTATAAGTGCGAAGGCATAGAAATTGTTTGAGTTTTCCCTAGGTGTAGAAAATACGGCTACAGACTTATAAGAATTTCTTGAAAACATGTAAGGAATGATTGATGCCAAATCCGAAATAGGGAAACCACAAGTTGTCTGTAGGGGCAACTACACCAGGGTTGCTCCTTTCGTGGGGGGTACTACCCCGATATTTTGTAGGTCGATCCCATTTCTGAGAAACAACGATTGTCTGGAATGTTCCAATTGCCCTGGCTGTAGGGGCGCTTACGCGTTACGCCCCTAGAAACATCCCCGATTGTCTATTGCATATTTTTAAAGAAGTGGCTTGACGTACCCAATTTTTCAACCCGAATAACAGGCACATCCCTTGTTGCTATCTTTTTTTCTTCCTCACTGTTGCCGGTGTGTCATAGTGGCTGTCGCTTGGTCTACAGGAAGAACCAACATATCGCTGATGTTGACGTGGGCAGCTCGGGTGACGACAAACAAAATGACATCAGCAATATCGTCTGGCGTGAGCGGTGTAAGACCCTCGTAGGTCTTTTTGGCGCGTTCCGTATCGCCGTGGAAGCGAACCTGGCTAAATTCCGTTTCCACCAATCCCGGTTCGATGCAGGTTACTTTAATCGCCGTTCCCAGCAAATCCTGTTTCAACCCTTCGGTAATGGATTTCACAGCTGCCTTGGAACCGCAGTAGACATTGCCCCCGGGATAGGGTTGGCGACCGGCAATAGAACCAATATTGACAATATGACCGCTGTTGCGTGCCACCATATCGGTAAGAACCGCGCGGGAAACGTATAGCAATCCCTTAACATTGGTATCGATCATTTCCTCCCAATCTTGGTAGTGACCGTCTTGCAGGGGATCGCGACCGCGGCTCAAACCAGCATTGTTAATTAAAATTTCAATATTTCGCCATTCGGGGGGTAAAGATTCAATGGCATTTTCTACTTGAGTGCGATCGCGTACGTCTAGAGGTATGGTTTTTACCTCAACATCGTATTCTTGGCGCAGTTCCGCAGCTAGCTCCTGCAAACGCGACAGACGGCGCGCCGCTAGCAGCAACTTGGCACCGGCAGCCGCAAAATATTTGGCACAGGAAGCACCAATGCCGCTGCTTGCTCCTGTAATTGCGACGATTTGGTCTTGCACAGAACCCATCGATACTGCTACCTCCTCATGGGTGATTTCCTTGACATTATTCGGCTTCTTTGACATTCATATCCATAGCCATCATGGCGAAATATGCGTGGGATATAGCGGCGCGAGACACTGACCACCTTTGGCCCCACCCGAACATCGAAACTTCCTTTCGCTGTGACGGTTTTGATTCTTGCCGAGCGAAGACCCTGGTCCTTTCCAAGTTGCCTACTTGGCGATCTGGTATACAACCATTTGAATTTTTATGAAGAAACGACCAGCGATTTGGATCTGGGCTAAGTTTTTTATTCTACCGCATGAATCGGGAGCTTGAAAGCTCTGACTTTTTAAAGCAGGGATGAAAAGCGACCCGTGCGGCTTTAGCCGCCGTCAAAAATGTGCTACATTTGTGCTGGAGTACGTTCACAACAGGGCGGAAAAATGCTCGTCGAGGGTCCCTGTTACCGGGGATGGACCAATTCATAGCTAATCTATCTAGGCACACCCGATGGGGCGAGAATCTCACGAATTCTATTTGTGAGAGTGTCAAGTTGCTTTAGCAGTAGGCACAAAAATTATTTTCAACTCCTGGATAAAACCAGTGCTGGTTAAGCCAATCTCAGGCTAAGCTAGGTTGTAGGGGAAATAAAAGATTGAAACATGAGCGATCTAAGTCACTACGAACAGCTTGGGGTTCCGGAGGATGCCTCGTTTGATGAAATTCAGGCCGCCAAAGCACGTCTTGTAGAACAGTATAAAGACGATCGCGCTCGCTTGGAGTCCATCGAAGCTGCCTACGACGCGATTTTGATGGAACGCTTGCGGATGCGGCAGGAAGGGAAAATCAAAGTTCCCGAACGCATCCGGTTTGCGGAAGATAAAGCGCCCGCTGCCCCGCCCAAGCTGAATGTCAACCCACCGCAAAAAAGGCCTGAGTGGTTGGAAAGATTTCTCGACCAACCAGACAAACCATTTTTACTGCGCTCTAGCGCTGCTTTTGCCGTTTTAGCGGCCATTGGCGTACTGGCTTCTCCTTCTCTAGCACTTGCCCTAGGGTTTGGGGGAACGCTGTACTTGCTCAATAGCAAAGAAAAACGCTTTGGGCGTTCGGTATTGCTTTCTCTAGGTGGATTAGCTGTTGGTTTGCTGCTTGGTAGCGCCTTAGAAGCTTTGCTTCCCCTAACTCTACCTAGTGGGGTACAGCCGGAAGCCGTGGCATCGGTGGTTACTTTAGGGATGTTGTGGCTGACCAGCAACTACATTCGCTAGAGTTGAGGTTGCTGGTTTTTGAGCGCGGTCGGCTTCAGGTGATGGCAGCTTTCGCGAACGGTTATTAGCTGGCTTCTAAAAAGAAGTCTTGCAACAATCGATCGACGGCGGCAGGCAGATCCTCAACAATGGCATCGGGGAGATGAACCGCCAACCGTTCGCGATCGCGAATGCCACACAATACGGCAATAACGGGAATCCCGTGAGATTTGGCGGCAATAATGTCGGCTTCCGTATCCCCAACCATAACCGTTTTGGAAGCTGGTGGCAGCGTGTCTAGCGTTTTTGCCATCAGCTTTGGTTTGTCTTCCACATCAATGGTTTTTTGGCAATCGTGACCAAAACAGCAGCGCGAGGAAACGGGAAATAAATGCCCCAGGCGGCTGCAATTTAAACCGGCTTCGAGCTCTAAAATGGTCCGCATGGTGAGAATGACCACCTCAACACCAGCTTTTTGTACCCTTTCGATTGCCTCTATAGCACCAGGTTGGGGGCGGTCGAGGGGCAAAAACGGCGGGCTGTGAATCAAATTCCGGCGGCAGCGGGCAAACTGTTGCCCCTGTTCTTCATCCAAGCCAGAGAGCATACCAATCTTGCGTTCGGGAACCCGCGATCGCTTTAACGCCCAAAATTCCTCTTTTGGCAACATATGTACTTGTTGCCCCCGCCAACGGGTCGCCCCCAGACAATGCTGGTAAACGCGATAGTAGCGCTGGGAGACATCCATAATTGGTCCGTCGAAATCGGTGATGAGTCTCAGCATTGCTCTACCCATTTATTTCGTAAACTTTTATAACAAATTTATCTCCCGCTTGTGCTGAGCCCGGTCAAAATCGGCTATTGCCGTGTTGGGGAGGGAAAAAGCTCAACCTGTGGGACAATAAACGCAAATACTGCGATGGTGCCGGAGTTTTTGCTGCCATATGGCCGACGATTCCTTTTCTATTTCCCAAACCCTCTCAGCTGCCCAACAGCAGTGCCAATCGGGTAACTGGCAAGCTGCCCAAAGGCGCTACCAACAAGTTTTGGAACGAGATGAAAACCAGGTGGATGCTTGGTTTGGTTTGGGTGTGGTGGCTTATTTCCAGGGAAACCTCTCGGAAGCAGCCATTTGCTGGCAAAAGGTTTTAGCCATAGACCCGCAACATGTCAAAGCATTGGCGAACTTGGGATTGGTTTACAAAACCCATCGCAAGTATACCGAAGCGATCGCCAAATACCAGCAAGCTTTGCAACAAAAACCCAATTCCATCGAACTTTGCAACCAGTTGGGCAGTACCTTCAAAGCCGCCGGCGATACCAAAGCTGCGATGGCGCAATTTCGCCGTTCCCTCGCCATTCAACCCAACGCCAGCGCCTACAACCATATTGGGCAAATTTTGGTGGCACAAGGAAAAATCGAAGAAGGCATTGCCTACTACCGCCAAGCCCTGCAACTGCAGCCCAACTTTGCCGAAGCCCGCAACAATCTAGGCATTGCCCTCGCACAGCAAGAACAATTTGCCGCCGCCATTGATTGCTTTCAAAAAGCCCTGACTGACAAACCCGAGGCACCAGAAATTCACAACAATATTGGCAATACCCTGCAAACCCAAGGTCAGCTAGCAGAAGCGATCGCTGCCTATCAAAAAGCCTTACAACACAACCCCCAATACGAGGATGCTTGGGTGAATTTAGGCAATACCTACAAACAGCAACAAAATCTTGCAGCAGCCACCGAAAGCTATACCGCTGCTTTACAAACCAACCCCCACCACCCTCGCGCGCATATGGGATTGGCAGCGATCGCGCTCCTACAGGGAAATTGGTTGGAAGGATTTGCCGAATACGAGTGGCGCGCCCAACTGCCCTCCCACCCCCTTGACCATCGAGCTACTGACAAAAAAAATACCAACGCTGCTTTATGGGATGGGTCACCTCTGGCAGGGAGAACGCTGTTTGTCTACCCCGAACAGGGTTGGGGCGATACCATTCAGTTCGTTCGCTACCTTCCGATCCTAGCACGGCAGGGTGCCGAGCTGATTTTCGAGTGTCCCGACCCCCTGCGACGTTTGTTTTCCTGCTTGCAGCCATATGTCACGTTGATATCGCCACAGGAAGATTTGCCCGCGTTTGACCTGTACGTGCCGTTGATGGGGTTGCCCCATCGGTTGGGAACGACCCTGGAAACCGTACCCAACAGCGTGCCCTATTTGGAAGCACCAACCTGGCAGGGGGATGCGGTTTTTCCCAGCGATCGCTTGAAGGTGGGGGTTGTCTGGGCAGGCAATCCAGAAAATCCCATGGAAAGACGGCGTTCTGTGCCTTGGGAAGATTTTCGTGCTTTGGCTTCAATACCGGGGGTCGTTCTTTACAGCTTGCAAACTGGTGTTGCCGCCCAACAAGTTGCCGATGTTCCCGAAACGATCGATTTGGGCAGCCAGTTTGCCGATTTTGCCGATACAGCAGCCGCGATCGCGCAGTTGGATTTGGTTATTTCTATCGATACTGCTGTAGCCCATTTAGCAGGAGCTTTGGGTCAACCGGTTTGGCTTTTGTTACCTTTTGCTGCCGACTGGCGTTGGTTGCTCCATCGCCGGGATAGCCCTTGGTATCCCACCATGCGACTGTTCCGCCAACCGCAACCTGGAGATTGGGCATCGGTGTGGCAACAGGTCACCGACCAACTGGCTCAAATGCAAGCCGCTAGCGACCCTGCCCCTCGCACATCTAGGCAAAAGGTGGGTTTGGGCTTTCCCCTCAGTTTGAATACAGCTTGGGGATTGTACGGATTGCACTTGACATTACAGCTAATTTGCGATCGAGAGAATCGGTTTCAACCGGTGTTGCTGCAGCCGGCAGCCAGCAGCCTGAGCTACCTGCATCCGCTCTATCGCCGTTGGCTGTATCCTTTCCTGCGGCAACAGCAGCAACTACAGGAAAAACTGGAAACCGGAGAAACCATTCGCTGCGATTTTCCTGTGCTTTATCCCTTAGGCAACCAGTTGGAAACCCTGCCAGTATTCGATCGCATCGAAGCGGCGGTCAAAATCGGTGTGTTGGTGTTTGAAGATACGCAACTGTCGGCGGCGGCTTGGGAAAAAGCGCAAACCTTTGACTGGCTGGTGGTAAGTTCCCATTGGAACCGGCAACGATTGCAGGAGGCAGGCATTTCCCAGGTGCGCACTATCCACGAAGGCATTGACCGAACGGTTTTTCATCCAGCACCACCATCGAACTTATTGAGCGATCGCTTTGTGGTGTTTTCCGGTGGCAAATTGGAATACCGCAAAGGGCAGGATTTGGTTATTGCTGCGTTTAAAGCATTTCGCCAGCGCCACCCCGAAGCCATTTTAATGGTAGCCTGGCACAACTTTTGGCCAGAACTGGTCGCGGATCTAGCCCGCAGCCCCCACATCGTGGGCGTTCCCGAAATCGACCGGCAGGCTCGCTTGGCGATCGCCCCTTGGTTGCAAGCCAATGGCATTCCCCCGGAAGCCGTGGTTGACGTGGGTACCGTTCCCAATCCCATGATGGGGCAAATTCTGCGCACCGCCGATGCGGCCATTTTTCCCTCCCGCGCGGAAGGAGGTACCAATCAAATAGCTAAAGAATGCCTTGCTTGCGGCGTTCCTACGATTTTATCTGCCAATACCGGACATTTGGACTTAATCCGAGACGATATTTGCTATCCCCTGCACCAACAATCCCCCGTTACGCCAGCCAACCAAGAAACCGGCGTTGAGGGATGGGGGGAATCGGATATAGAAGAGATGGTGGAACAGCTAGAACAAGTTTACAGCGATCGCGCGATCGCCCAAGCCGTCGGCATTCAAGCCAGCCAAGCTATGCAGGATTGGTCTTGGGAAAAACCAGCGCGACATTGGAAGTGGTTTTTGAATCAAGTGGTGGGGGGATAGAGGGCATGGGGGCATGGGAGACAAAAATAAATTGATTTCCTAAATCTCCCAATCTCCCAATTTCCCACGCCCTAAACGCAACCACCGCGACCTACTAACTATCGTTACCAGAACGGGGATAGGGTTCGTTGACAAATCCCATTTCCAAAAGTTGCTGGTAGGCTTTTTGCCCCAGCTCTCGGGTGGGTTGTTGCGATTGGATAATTTGGACCAATAGGGGAACAGCGCGTTCGGGTTGGTTTTGGCTGCGATAAACCAAAGCCAGACGGTAGGTGGCTTCGTCGCGCATTTGAGCAGTATCGGCAGCAAGGGAACGCTGGGAACGGGCAATGCGATTGTCAATGCCGGAAAAGCTCGATGCCAGTTCTTGATAATAATTAGAAAGCTGATTGAACAGTTGCCTGGCTTCTTGGAGTTTGCTAACGGCGGTTTCGTAATTTTCTTCAGAAATAGCTGTTTTGGCTTCTTCCAGGAGCTTTTCGCCGCTCGCCATACTTAACAGATTGTCTCCAGAGCTAGGGCGAACCACTTCCGCTTCTCCCTGGGATTGGGAATTGGTAGCTTCCACATCGGAGTTTTCCACAGCAGAGTTGGTGTCGTTGTTGCTATTGCTGGAGCTGCTTTGAGCTGCTACGGGCAGAACGGCGCCCCAAATGAGGGTTGCAGCCACCGACCAACACGCGATCGCTGGGGGGAAAAATTGGCGTAGGGTTTTGAAGTTCATAAAATCAAGCAACAATAGAAGGCAACAGGGGAAACAAATTCTAGACTGCTCAGCAAACCCGGAGAAATTTTTAAAATAGGTGGTGCTAATGATAGGGTATATTATCATTGCAAGATATCCCTTGGATCGGTGGCGACGATATCTTTCAACTGGTGCCGGCGATTTTCGAGAAGGGGACCACCGAGCCTAGCCACACCCGCCGATGCGATCGCTGGGGACGTTTTGACTTGAGGAACATCTTTGAGGAGCGAGCCCTGTGAATCCTTCTATCAATCCTCCAGAAGACCGCTATCCTGGTTTTGGCGTTCCGGAAACCATGTTGGGGTTGATTCTCCAACGCGGTGGTGAAGAATTACTGCTACAAAAAGAAAGCGATCGCTTTACCATTCACCTCAACGATTACGCTCCCAGAAACTGGCAAAGGCGCATTCAGGGCACTTGGTGCCGGCAAATATCCCACGTGGCTTTGCACGAAATCCAAGTGAAACCGCAGGAATTGGACGCTGCCATGTCCCGCTGCCGCCAGTTTGACTGGGTGGAGTTTGCCAGCCATATTTATCAGTGCGTGGAAAATCCCGAAACCCTGGTTTACCTCACCGATGAAATCACCCTGCACTTTGGCGATGTTCCCGAAGCCACCCGCGAGCAAATTGTCGAAACCGAAAAATTAATTTTGGTCCGCCCGGTTGCCGGGATGGAGAATACTTTTATTTTCCGGGTAACGCCACAAAGTCCGGGAAATCCCATCAAAATTGCTAATCGTTTGGCGGGGCAATCGGAAGTTTTATCCGCCGAACCCAACATTATCCTGCACAGCCAGCAGCTTTATCGCCCCCAGGATACTCTTTACCACAAGCAATGGTATTTACAGAACAACGGCAACGCCAAGCAACTCGCCCAGGGATCCCACATCGATGCCCAAAGAGCTTGGGACTATACCCGCGGTCTGCGGTCGATTACCGTTGCCATCGCCGACGATTCCATCGATCTCAACCACCCCGATTTTCAAGGCATGGGCAAAATTGTTGCCCCCAGAGACTTTCGCGAACGGGATTTTGTCCCGCTACCAGGGGAAACCAGCGACAACCACGGTACTGCCTGTGCTGGTGTGGCAGTTGCGGAAGAAACTGGTACGGGCATTGTAGGGGTGGCCCCGGGATGTGCTTTGATGCCCCTCCGTACCAGCGGCTATTTGGATGATAATTCCATCGAGCAATTGTTTGAGTGGGCAATGGAAAAAGGGGCGGATGTGATTGCATGCAGTTGGGGTGCCAGTGCCGTCCATTTTCCCCTCAGTGACAGGCAACGCGCCGTCATTCACCGCGCCGCCACTGAAGGACGAGATGGCAAAGGATGCGTGGTGATTTTTGCTGCCGGCAATGCCAATCGCCCCGTTAACGGTACCATCAACGAAAGCGGCTGGCCCAACAAAGCCTTGAAAGGTTCTACCAAATGGCTGAATGGCTATGCGGTTCACCCCGATACCATTGCTGTGTCTGCCTGTACCAGCCTCAACAAAAAAGCTGCCTATAGCAATTGGGGCAACAGCATTTCCGTCTGCGCCCCTAGCAACAACGCCCCGCCTGGCTTATGGTTGCAATCAACTGGCTACGTGCAAACCCCGCCGCAAATTAATACCTGGCTGCCTGGTTTGGGGGTATTCACCGCCGATCGCGTGGGTTCTGCCGGTTACGATACGGGAGATTTTACTGGTACCTTTGGCGGTACGTCTAGTGCTTGTCCGGTGGTGGCTGGCGTAGCGGCTTTGATTCTGTCGGTCAACCCCGATTTGACAGCGCGGGAGGTAAAGCAAATTCTTCAGGAAACTACCGATAAAATTGAAGATGCCGAACCCGATCCGCAACTGGGAACTCGCATGGGTAAGTACGACAGCCAGGGTCATTGCCAATGGTTCGGTTACGGGAAGGTAAATGCCTATAAAGCCGTGCAAAAAGCCAGTCAAAGGCACGTGCAAAGGTTGCACGTTTCCCGACAAGTTCGTGCGGCTAACCGCCAAAAAATGGATATTGCTGATTATCAAGGGGAATCTGCCCGCGGGTTTTCGTTGCTATCTCTGTTCCGCCAGCAACAGCGGATGGGTACGACCAGTAAGGTGTCGGTTTCCGAGTCTTCGCCGGTACGCGACGTGCAAGTGTTTGTGGATATCAAACACGATTTTTTGGGGGATTTGGATATTTTCTTGATTGCCCCCGACGAAACTACGGTGTTGCTGCAAGGGCGCACTTTGGGGTCGCAAAAGATTCTCTCGAAAACCTATTCTCTACAAAATACTCCGACTCTCAAGAAGGTTTTGCACAAGTCGGCGCAAGGAGATTGGCAGTTGTGGATTGTCGATCGCGCTGCCGGAGATACGGGCCAACTCCATGGATGGCATCTGCAGTTGGGTGTTTAAAGTTTGCAATCAATAATCGTAGTATTTTTTTTCAATATCGGGAAGGTGGGGAAATTTCCAGAAAATCACTATTTTTTAGAGATGGGAAGATTTTAATTTTGTTGGTTTTGCTCTTGTTCGGTCAGCGGGGGCGCAATTTCTTCCACCGGTCGGATAATCGGTGGGGCGGTGGTTTGTTCTGATTGGAAGACAGCTTTTAAAGCTTCGTCGAGGGTTTCTGCCATGGCAATGCGATTTTCCGAAACCACGATGACCCGCGCTAGAGTGGGCAAGCTGGTTTGTTCGGCTTCCAGATAGAGCGGTTCTACGTATAGTAAAGATTGTTCCACGGGAATCACCAATAAATTGCCTTGGATGACCCGCGACCCTTGCCGGTTCCACAGGGAAATTTGCTCGGAGATGACGGGGTCTTGGTTGATGCGCGCTTCGATTTGTTCGGGACCGTATACCAACTCTTGTTTGGGAAATTGATATAGTAATAGTTTGCCATAGCGATCGCTATCGGAACGCGCTGCCAGCCATCCCACCAAATTGTTGCGGCTTTGAGGGGTAAACGGCGAGAGCAAAATAAATTCCTCCGATGTTGCTGTAGGCAATCGCATAATCAGATAGTAGGGTGCCACCGGTCGCGATTCACCGGCATAAATCTCTGACGGAATCCGCCATTGGTCTTCCCGGTTGTAAAAAACCTGCGGGTCGGTCATGTGGTAGGTCAACAATCGCTGCGACTGAATGCTAAAGAAATCCACCGGATAGCGGATGTGGCTGCTGAGGGTAACCGGCATTTCCGAAAGCGGTTGGAAAAGGTTGGGGAAAATTTGCTGCCAGCTTTGCACGATGGGGTCGTCTTCATCTGCCACGTAGAAGACAACGTCGCCGTTGTAGGCATCCACTACCACTTTCACTGAATTGCGGATGTAGTTAAATTCTTCTTCCCCCGGGTCGGAGTAAGGAAAATAATTGCTGGTGGTATAGGCATCGATGACCCAATAAAGATAGTTATGAGCTTTTTTATCTTCAGAATCATTTTCCTGGGGATATAAATTTGCATCTGCAACGACCATATAGGGGTCGCTGTCGTAACGTAAAAATGGCGCGATCGCTTGTACCCGTTCGCGGATATTGCGGTGAAACAGCAAACGAGTTTGAGGCGTTAAATTCTGGGTTAAAACAATTTGCCAGTTATTAAAATATTGAGCATACAGCCAACGCCGCCACAAAGAACCCAACGAAACCCCACCCCGACCGTCGTAATTATTATATACATTCTCATTACCGCTGGGATAATCTAGTTCTTTTACACGACTGGGTGCCATGACAAAGGGGTCAGTCAGTTCTCCGTAATAAATACGCGGCTGGCCGATGGGAATGCTAGCGCGAATGCGTTCGGAAGACGTACCCAAGGTCGTAACGTTTTCCGGGGTGTTGGCGCTGCGATCGGGAATGCCAATATCCTTAACGTAGTAATCTGGCAAACCGCTGGGTGCTACGGTATTCACTGGACTCATGGTAAACCCGTAGCCGTGGGTGTAAATTAGATGTCGGTTCACCCAACGCTGTGCCTCAGAAGGCAGTGCTTGGTAGTCTAACTCCCGTGCCGATAAAAATACCTGTTGTTTTTCTGTTTGCCGGGGGTCTTCCGGGGTGGGCATGCGTTTGATGGTGTAGCGGTCTACGTCGGCATCGGGAAATGCATAGTACAGGCGAATTTGCTGCAACTGGCGGTTGGTAGCAAGTAAGGGGCGCTTGTCCCATAGACGGATGTTGCTGACGGTCATTTCTTGGTCTTGCATCAGCTCTTCGTAAGTGAGCTGCCCCGCCGGTTGGAAAGTTTCCGCGTCGATTTGGTCTAGGGCAAACGCTTGTCGGGTAAAAGCAATATTGTGTTCGATGTAGGGTTGTTCCCGTTCCAGTTCGTTGGGCTGTACCACCAGTCTTTCCACGGCTATGGGTAAGAAAATACTGCCCACAGCCATGCCGATGTAAGCCACGAAACCCAGAGCAAATATTGGTATGGAAAAGCGTTTTTTCCAAGGTTTTGAGGTGGGCAAGCTTTTTGGTTGCTCGTGCCGGTGTCGGTCGGATATTTGACGCTTGGCAAACCAGGCACGCCAAAATAGAAGTCCGGCCAGTAGCAAAGCTACCAGGGTGAGTAGGAAATATATTGGGAAAAGAACGTTGGCGGTGGTATAGTTGGCACCGTAGGTTACCCCTTGCTGGGTGTTGAGCATTTGGTAGCGTTCCAACCAATGGCTAAGCGCGATCGCACTTAACAAGCATCCTCCCAGCACTTGCAAGTGCCGCTTTTGGAGAGGGGAAATCCCCACAAACCGTCCGTGACCGAGGCTGTTCCCCTGGCGCAGGTAAATAAGTGCCACCGCCACAGTACCGTATAAAAACAAGCCCAACAGCCAAAATTCCAACAGTTCCCAAAACGGGAGTTGGAACAGGTAAAATCCCACATCCAGGTGAAAAATGGGGTCGTCGGTGCCAAAATCCACCGGATGAGAAAACAGAAGAACTTTGCTCCAGTGTTGGGAAAACAGCCAAGCCAATCCCAAAGCAAATACGACCGCGATCGCGCTCAAGCAAGCATGGGGAAAGGCAATCAGTGCCAGAGTTATCCCCATGAGCGCCACCCCCGACCACCAATGTTGGGTATAGGTGAGAATATCCTGCCACAGCACGCGAAATCCCAAAGGTGTTGGCAAAGGCGTCCAACTGGGCGTCGGCGTATCCGCCGGCATGGTCCAACTGGCAACCATTACCTGTCCGTAGTGCAGCAAAACGATCCCTACCAGAAACGACAGGGCCACAATACTCGCCAACAGCCAGCGAAACTTCAGCGCCGAACCATCGGGCAAATCCTTTTCCGTGGCTGGGGGTTGGCTTTCCCAGCGGCTGGCAAGGGAGAGATTGCCCCACAAAAACGCACCGCTGGCGAGGGCAACGACCACCCACAACACCACCCGCGTCGCCACTCGGGTTTGAAAAACTTCCAAATAGCGAACTTGCTGAAACCACAGTCCTTCCGCCACCAGGGTGACCGTCAAATCCACCGCCACTACCCCGGCAAAAACCAGTAGGGCCAGCCAGATAACGAGACGTCGCGATCGCGTAGCCTTGACCATAATGCGCTACCGACAATAATTTCCTATTGTAGCCAATCTTCCCCCCAATACGACAAAGTAGGGACGTCCCGCGAAACGCCCCTACTTAGAATAGATGCATGTTGGTTTTAGCTATATTTTTTTCTCGAACTGTTTTCTGATTCCAGATTAAATAGCAATTGCAAGGTCTGCATGGCATGCCGCCGAGCCTCGCTATCCTGTTGGGCGCGTAGCTGCACCATCGGATCGTGGAGAATCTTATTCACAATCCCCCGGGTCAGCGCCTCAATCACCTCCTGGTGTTTTTCCGCAAACTCCGATCCCAAGCGGGATAGAGCTTTTTCCATTTCCTGTTCGCGGATGGTTTCGGCTTTCTTGCGCAGGCTGTTAATGGTGGGAATGGTTTCTAAGGAATGCCACCAAGCTTCAAAGGAGTTCATTTCATCTTCCAGGATATTTTCCGCTTCCAGCATCATCTGACGGCGGTTTTCCTGGTTTTGCGCCACCACAGCTTTCAAATCATCCACATTAAAAGCCTGGATATTATCTAGGTCTTTCACATCCGGGTCAATATTGCGCGGTACCGAAATATCCAGCAACATCATTTGATGCTCTGGCGGTAGGTGGCTTTCTAGTTTGGCGCGGTCGAGGATGGGTTCGGTGGAAGAGGTACTGGTGAAGACCACATCTGCCTGGGGGAGAGCAGACATCAAGTCCGACAGCAGAGCCACTTCAATGGTTGCCTCGCTGCGAAAGCGTTCCGCCAATTCGTCGGCCCGCTTGCGACTGCGGTTGAGGACAGTAATAGACTGGCAGCCTTTGGCTAGCAAATGCTGCACCAACAACCGCGACATTTTGCCTGCCCCCACAATGGCAAACCGCGCGGAACGTAGGTTTTGTCGCTTCATTTCCGCCAGTTCCACCGCAGCGGAACTGATGGATACCGCACCAGTATTGATGCTGGTTTCGGAACGGACGCGCTTGCCGGCGGTGATGGCTTGTTTGAATAGTTGGTTGAGAACGCGCCCCAATCCTTTGTACTGCTGTGCCAGTTTGTGGGCGTGTTTGACCTGGGCTAAGATTTGCCCTTCGCCAATGACCAAACTGTCCAATCCCGCCGATACGCGCATCAAGTGCATCACCGCATCTTGCTGTAGTAGAATAAACAGGTGCTGGCGCAGGGTTCCTTTGGGAATGGTGCTGTAATCCGAGAGGAATCGAACCACTTCTAAGGTACCTGCTTCCGTAGATTGAGTCACTACGTAAATTTCCAAGCGGTTGCAGGTACTGATAATCGCAGCTTCTTCGATGTTGGGATAGGATTTGAGTTCGGCGAGGGCGCTGTCGAGTGTTGCTTCGGGGATGCTGAGCTGTTCTCGGATATCTACCGATGCCGTTTTGTGGCTTAACCCTACGACGGCAATATTCATACGTAAACCTCCGGGAGTTTGGAAACCTCTTGGGTACGAGTGTAAAAGGGAACCAGTTATCGGATGTGCGGTGGGAATCGAGCGCCCAGTTTTTGGCAGGAACTGGGAAACCCTAACGGTGGAGGTTGCTGAAAGCTGCCTTGCTCCCAGCAATCGTGGGGATGGCTATGGATGGGTGTTCTCCCTTCTAGCGCGGTGGTCGTTCCTGGTACCTGCCGCAGCCCAACCAAGGAACAACCCCCCCACGCCTGGGTTGCTGTTTTAGCGCAACTGTAAGGTTTTGGGTTGGTCAAACAGGTGGATGGTATCCACGAACCGAGCTGTACTGGATTGGGTGGAGATGACCAAAGATTCCGTACGGGCACCACCGTGGAAGTAACGCACTCCTTTCATGAGCGTTCCGGGGGTGATGCCACTGGCGGCGAACAAAACGGTTTCGCCACAGGCAAGTTCTTCGGCGGTGTAGATTTTGTCGGGATCTTCGATCCCCATCTCTTTCAGCCTAGCAACATTGTCCTCTTTACTTTCACCGATCAAGCCGGTTTTGACTACAGAGGGGTCGTAGACCAGTTGCCCTTGGAAATGACCGCCCAAGCAGCGCATGGCAGCGGCGGTGATTACGCCTTCTGGGGCAGCGCCAATGCCCATCAAGGCGTGGACGTTGGTGCCGGAGAAGGCACAGGAAAGGGCGGCAGAAACGTCGCCATCGCTAATCAAGCGGACCCGGGCACCGGCTTCGCGAATCTCTTGGATGAGTTCTTTGTGGCGGGAGCGGTCCATGACTACTACCACCAGCTCCTCGACGCTGCGGTTCATGCATTCGGCGAGGATTTTGAGGTTTTCGGTGGGGGATTTGCGGATATCCAGATGACCGCGGGCTACTGGTGGGGCGGCGAGTTTGCTCATGTAAATATCGGGGGCGTTGAACAAGCCACCTTTTTCGGAAATGGCTAGCACCGCCATGGAGCCGTCTTGACCGGAGGCCACTAGGTTGGTGCCTTCGCAAGGGTCTACGGCGAGGTCAACTTCGACGAGCTCTTGTACGTTGCAAACTTTTTCGGCGTCTTCGCGGGTGCAAATGCCCACTTCTTCGCCAATGTAGAGCATGGGTGCTTCGTCGCGTTCCCCTTCGCCGATGACGATGCGGCCGCGCATGTGGATTTCGTTGAGGCGCTTGCGCATGGCTTCCACCGCCACATGGTCGGCGGTATGCTTGTCGCCTTTGCCCATCCAATGACCGGATGCGATCGCGGCTTGTTCGACCACCTCGATAATCTCCAATCCTAACGTTGTTTCTATCAAAGTTTTTCCTCCCGATGAAAATCTGCTGGGCGCTATACCAATTCTGGAATTGGGGTGCGCTGGTCGCCATTCGGCTGGAACGAGACCGCTGCCAAAGCACGACCTCTGGCGACCGGATCGCGAACAGCTGAAAACAGCTAGTTGAGCTTGGAGCGTACCGGTGGCTGGCTCTGGGGGAACCATCCCCCCTCCAATCAGCCGGATACGCCGGTTGGTATTTGTTGTTTGCTTAACCAGACCTCAACAATTGTGGTTCGGGCCGCCAGATGGCCTACCATCCACTCCAAGACCACGTTTGTGGCTTTTTCTTTCTGGTAAGTTCACCCCCCTGCAAGGACGGTGATTCCGGCTCGGCAGTTACTGGTTTGGCGATACCGCTGGCTGAATTGGGTTTCCCACTATCAGCACCAGGCGGCTGTCTCCCCAGTCGTCCCCTCTTTCGAGGTAGTTTCCCCCTGCCGGTGGGTACTGTTGTGTAAAAGTCTATCAGAGGGTGGATGCCTTTACTGGGGCTTGGCAGACCTGTGCGTGTTAAGTTTTACAAATTTTGCTCTGGTGGCGATCGCAAAATGTTGCCTGGGGCACCAGCCCCCCTTGACAAAAGTTCGCATGTTCTTCCACTTGCCAAACACAACGCGATCGCCCCCTATTGCTTTCTCCCACGGCTACGCACCCAAAAAGAAAGGCAAAAAATTCTCCATTCATTGATGTTCCAGGAAAATGCTTCGTAGTGTTACTATAAGGTAAATAAGTGTAAAGCAGCTCTTATAAACCTGAAAATAAACCTGGAAACCATTTACGATGCAGCTGTCGAACGGAAACTATCCTTTAGGGAAAAAAATCTTTTTATATTTGGCCTGTAGCCTGTTAGCCGTAACCCTGTGGGTGGTCTCTCCAAACGCCCTTGCTTACGACAATCCGGAGTTGTTGCCAGAACAACCCACCCCCATTATCGACCTCGCCAATATTTTAACCTCTGCTCAAGAAGAAAAGCTCATCTCCAACATCGAGAAGCTGGAAGCAGAAACCGGTTGGAAACTGCGAATCTTAACCCAATACGACCGCACCCCCGGCGTGGCGGTACGGGAGTTCTGGGATTTAAACGATAAAAGCATTCTCACCATCGCCGACCCCCGCGGCGGCAATCTCCTCGGCTTCAACGTTGGCTTAGACGTATACGAGTTTCTCCCGCGCACCTTCTGGGTAGAACTGCAAACCCGCTACGGCAACCAATTTTACGTACGAGATAACGGTGAAGATGCCGCTATCCTCGACTCTCTAGACGCCATTGAAGGCTGCCTGCGCCAGGGAGGCTGTCAGGTCGTACCCGGTTTGCCCAGGGAACAGTGGATTTTAACCCTGATTACTTCCGCCATTGGCGGTCTGGTCTTCGGATTTGCTGCTCATCCCCGCAAAAAAGGGCAAATTATTGCTTGGCAGTGGGCATTAATTTTCTCCCCCCTTTGGAGTATTTTATTTATTGCCTTTGGCATCGGACCGGTGGTTTCCCGTACTGCCGATTGGTTGCCTCTGGTACGGAACATTCTGGCTTTCCTGATCGGTGCTTTAGCTGCGTATCTCTCCCCAGGATTTAACCGACCCGATTTTTCCGAGTCGGAGACCTAGTTAGAAGCAGAGTATGGGGGGCCTCGGAGCGTTGGAGACCACCATAATTTGTATTTCCCTAATCTCCCACACTCGCTACGCCCCCATGCTCCCTAAAATGACGCATTTTGTACTATGGTTTTGGTACCCGATCGCTCGATAAGGAAACGATAACCGTGCTTATGGAATGGCACACGACAGATGCGCAAAGCCTGGCTATCATCGACCAGGAAATTGGCGAGCATAGTTTTAGCGCTGCAGAATACGAAATTGTGCGCCGTATTATTTATGCTACGGCGGATTTTGAATACAAGTCGTTGATTCGGTTCTCCGAACAGGCTTTGCAAGCAGGTGCGGCGGCTTTGGCGGCTCGGACCACCATTGTGGTGGATGTACCGATGGTACAAGTAGGCATTACGCCCCACTTACAAAACACCTTTGCCAATCCAGTGTTTATTGGTGTGGAAGCACTGACCCGACCGCAAAAGGAGAAAACGCGAACGGCTTGGGGTATTGAAACGCTTGCTAGACGCTATCCGGAGGCCATTTTTGCCATCGGTCAGTCGCAAACGGCCCTCACCTCGTTGGTGGAGTTGGTGGAAGCAGAAGAAATACGACCGGCTTTGGTGATTGGTACGCCGGCGGGTTTTGTGGGTGTGGATGTGGCGAAAGCACGCCTAAACGATTCCATGGTTCCCAACATTCACATTGAAGGTCGCAAAGGGGGGTCGTTGGTGGCGGTGGCTATAGTGACGGGGTTGGTGGATTTGGCTTGGCAAGCTTACGGTCAGGAAGGCAATGGCTAAAGAATTAGCGATTTCTGCGATCCATGGCGGCGCGTCGCTTACTGGAGACAGGTTGCCGCCGCGATTTGCTTTTGGAACTTTTTTGCAGGTAGGGGCGCATTTCTAAGAAGAATTCTCGATGCAGGCAAGGATAGTCGCTCAACCACATATCCCGGTTGGGTAAGTAAATGTCGGTGGTTTTGGCGATGCGTTTGAAGTTGCCTTGGTAGGAGAGAACCACCATTTCGGCAACGTCTCCGGGTTTGATGGCTTTGTGGTGGCGCTGCAACCTTACTTGGGAGATGGCGGTGAATCCTTCTTCATCGCCAACTTCTACGTTTAACCGCCTTTCGCGGTTTTCTACGACTACCAGTTCCCCTTTTTGGTTGACGTTTTCTTCTAGACCGATGAGTTCTTCGGTGACGAACAAATCCAACACTTGCCCCCGCCACAGGGCAGCATAGGGGAAGCGACGGTACTCTTGATTGCGCCAGCTAGCTAGGGCAATGGGTCCCCAAAACCAATACAAACCAGCAGCGATCGCGAGTAAAAATACCAAAAGTTTCAATAAACCGCCAGAGAGGGGCAACAAAACCAATCCCCCTACTATGGCACCGATGGCGGAGAAAATCAAACGTTTCAGCAGATCGGGCCATTCTCCCCAATAATATTGGTATTGCGGTCCGGTGGCTAGGATCGGGATTAATTTTTGTACGGTTTCCGGTTTAAGAGGTACGAGCATACGACCATCTGGGAATCTGTTATTGGGTGGACAAGCCTACCGCAAGCGCCAATATTTCGATTTTAGCAAAATCTCGCTGCTGGGGAGATTTTCTTGGTTGGTTGGGAAAATGGTGGTTGATTGTGCTAGCAAACCAATAACAATCCGATTTTTGCTTGTTTTGCGTTTGCTTTAGGATAGGATAATAGCAATTTTTTGGGGAAATGGAACGAATGGCTGAAATGAGCAAAGACGAAATGCGCGATCGCTTGGGCAATCTCAATCAAATTCGCGATTTGTTGTTTGGCGAGCAGTTGCAGGAGTACGACCGCCGGTTTGCGGAATTGGAATCGCATGTCAGTTCGCTGCAGCAGCAAATGGAACAGCAAATCGAACAACTGCGCGAGTCGCTTTCAACGGAATTGCGCCATACCAGAGATGCTTTGGAAAAGAAATTGAAATATATCAGTGCTGCCGCGGATGAAGAAATCGACAGCCTCCGCGAACATCTGGAAAATAGCGATCGCAAATTTAACCACCACATCGCTAGTGTAGACCGGAACCTGCGATCGCAAACCGGTGCCATTCGCGAGGAACTAACCAACACCAAAGGTCAATTGGAAACCGAAATCCAACAACTGCAACAAAATCTTCTCGACCAGTTGCAGCAGCAATACCAGGATTTGGCAGATGCCAAACTCTCCCGAGAAGATATGTCGGAAATTTTGTTCGATCTGTGCATGCGGTTAAAAGGGAGCGAACCCCCTACCCAAGCAGACAGCGATCGCGAATTGTACTTACCACAATCCCAATCCTCTTACCAACCGGAAAATCACCCAGAAGCTTAGCGGCGCTAAGAAGCAACCAAACCAGCTACATGGGTGCAACTACAAACCTCTTGATAGCCGTTACAATAGATGTAATTCCATTTGGCCAATCCACCTGCATGGATAGCTGCCATAGCATGGGTTTTGACGGGTAGGTAGTTCGTATTCATTCGAGCATTCTGAGGGAAACTATGAGCGATTCATCCCAGTCAAGTCAGGAGCAAGACCAATCTTTACAAGCATTGCAAGCAATCTTGGCTTATACGGGCGATCGCCCAGGAGAATCCGATGCCCAACCATCAGAACCCATGTCGGAGTTGGTAGAGATGCTGGTGGAAGAAATTGATTCTAGCCGCGATCGCAACCGCAGCGATTCTACACCACTGCCAGAAGAACCCAGACAGACAGCAACCGACTCAGAAATAGATCGCGCTGCGATCGCATCGACCCAAACCGATCGTTCTACCACCTCCCCATCCCCTGTCACCCCCCGTCGCCGCCGCTTGCAGGGTCTTTTGTGGGAGTTGCAAAAGCAAGAGCAGGAAGGCAGTCAAAGGAACTTAACTCCCCAAAACCATACCCACACACCGAAAAAGACCCAGAAAATCTCCCAAACCCAAACCAAAACCAATTCCGCTGCTTCCCAGCCTCCCCTACCAGCCAAACAGCAACCCACATCGGTAGAATGGCAGCAACTGCAGCAATCGGTGGAACAGTTGCGCCAGCAAATCCAGCATTTAAAACAGCAGGTGTACGAACCCACCGACCTGGTTAATCCCTTACTTCCCCTGATTGCGGAATTGATGGAGTCAAAGGTTAAAGAATCCAAACAAGATGTTTATGCGGCTATGGTACCAGTTATCGACCGCGCGATCGCGGAACGGGGGCGACAAGACCGCATTGCCATGAGCAAAGCACTTTCTTCTATCATTCCCAGCGCCATTTCCGAACATATCCACGAAGACCCGGAAGACCTAGCCAAAGCCCTAGCACCAACTATGGGTGCCGCTATTCGCGAGCAAATCAGCATCGAACGGGATGCCATGGTAGATGCTTTGTATCCCGTGATTGGCAATACGGTAAGTAAGTACATGACGGAGCTGGTCAAGTCTATCAATGATAAAATTGAGAAAGCTCTTAGCGTTGAAGGGGTCACTCGTAAGGTTCGGGCGCACATGCAAGGGGTTTCGGAAGCGGAACTCATTGTGCGCGAATCTATGAAATTTACCATACGGGCGGTTTTTCTGATTCATAAAGAATCCGGTTTGGCGATCGCGCAAGCCCAACCTGCGGATATGGAGCAGCTAGAATCCGATATGATTGCCGGCATGCTCACTGCCATTCGCAGCTTTGCCAACGATACCCTTTCGGTGGGGGAAACCACCTCCGAACTCCACGAAATCGAATACGATACCTTCACCATCGAAATCGAAGCAGCGGGATACTGCTACCTAGCCGTGGTAACTCAAGGAGAAACCACCACCCAATTTATCGCCAAAATGCGGCGCACCTTAAGCAAAATTGTAGAACGGTACCACAAACCCATCAAAGATTTTGATGGCGACCCGGAAACCGTTCCCGCGGAAATTCCCGCTCTTTTAGAAAATCTATCCCACGCTCATCAAGAAGAACACAGCCACTCCCCTCGCCGCTACCCACCAGCCTTGTTAGTGATTTTGCTCTTGCTGCTGGGAGGATTGGGTTTTTGGGGATGGCGTCACTGGCAACAGCAGTATCTGATTGGCAAGATAGAAAAAGCTTGGGAAGGTACCCCTACCTTGACGATTTACCAACTGCAAGCAAAAGTAAAAGGTTCGGAGATAGTGCTATCTGGCAAACTACCCACCGCCTCTTTGCGCCAAGAAGCTGCTGCAGTGGCGGTGGCGGCGGCGAACAACCGCACTGTAGACAACCAAATTGTGGCAGCGGCGGTTCCCCCCTATCCAGAACAAGTTACAGCGGAAATTCGGCGGCTTACCCAGGTTTTCAACCAGCAAGCGGGGATTGACATTGCCACCACCTATACCAACGGCAAACTGACGGTCAGCGGCCGCGCTCAAAATCCCACACAGGCGCGTCGCATTACCATGGCAATGGAGCAAATTCCCGGTCTATCGCAGTTGGTGGTGGGGTTGCAGTTTGGGGAAGTTCCCCTCACCACCCGCGTATACTTTCCCCCTGGGTCAAATCAACTTTTATCAAGAACTTTGCCGGAAATGTTGCTGCCAGTGGCACAATTTTTGCAAGAGCATCCCCAACTACAACTCACCATTGTCGGCCATACCGATCCTAGTGGCGATCGCGCCACCAACCAACAACTTTCCCGACAAAGAGCGGCAGCCGTCCAAAAAGCGTTGCAAAGCCAAGGCATCGACGGTCGCCGGTTGCAAATTCGTGGCATTCCACAACCACCTCCCCAGTGGAATTCCCAGCAACCCTCCAGACTGGCGCGGGTGGTTCGTTTCCAGACCCAGTTTTCCAGCAGCCAAACGCTTAAGTAGTTTGTAGGATCGATCGGTAGTCCCACAGCCAATTGTCCAATCGCTTTTTTTTATGAAACCAATTCTGGAACAACTCCTGGCCCAACACCGCATTGAATATTTAGAAATTGACCGCTATCTGGCGATCGCGGGGTTTTCGTCAGGTGTGGGTGCCTATAGCGAATTTTCGCACAAGGTAGCCCTCGGGGAAGATATTCGTTTAAGCTTTCCAGAACTCATTGGTGCCGAACAAACCCTATACAATATCTTGGCTGGCAAACAGTCGAGTTTTGAAATTCGCGGCATTCGCCGGGGAAAGTGCGAGCAAACTTCTACCTATATCGATTTGCGGGTATTTGCCGACCGCGCGCAAGGCAATCCCCAGGCATTGGTGGTTTCCATCGAAGATGTTACCGAACGCATGCAGTTGGAACAAACCCTGGTACAGCGAACCAACGATACCACCTTACTGTATCAGGCGTTAACCACTGCCAAAGAGGATTTGGATAAAATGATTAAATCCATGGCGGATGCGTTGCTGGTGACCGACGAACAGGGTACGATTAAAACCATCAATCAAGCTACCAAGGAGTTGTTTGGCTACGCGGAAGGAGAACTGCTCGATCGCCCCATTGATTGGATTGTACCCGATGGCGATCGCGCCCAGCAAATCCGCGATCGTGCCCTACATTCGGCCGGTGAGTTTTGGGAAGTGACCTGTCGCAAGAAAAACGGCGAAGAGCTTATTGTTTCTCTTTCCTGTGCGGCCATCCAAGGCAGACTCACCCAAAGTCAAGATTTTGTTTACATTGCTCGGGATGTTACCGCACGCAAGCGCGCCGAACAGGAATTAGAATATGCCCGCCGTCAGGCAGAACTGGCTTCCCAAGCCAAAAGTAGTTTTTTGGCCAACATGAGCCACGAAATCCGTACTCCCCTCAATGCGGTATTGGGAATGGCAGGATTGCTGGCAGAAACCGAACTAACCCCAGAGCAGCAAGATTTGGTAGAGACTATTCGCGTCAGTGGTGATGCCCTGTTAAGCTTGATTAACGAAATTTTGGATCTATCGAAACTGGAAGCTGGGGAAATGGTCCTGGATGAAGAAGATTTCCAGCTTTCTACCTGTATGGAAGAAGCTGTGGAACTGCTTGCGCCTACCGCTTCGGAAAAACGATTGGAAATTGCTGCCTTGTGCAACCCAGAAGTTCCTGACTTTATCCGGGGCGATCGCGATCGCTTGCGGCAGATTCTCATGAATTTGGTTGGCAATGCTGTTAAATTTACCGAACAAGGCTCAGTAACCGTACGCTCGGAATTGGTTTCCCAGACCGATACCGCGGTTACCGTTTGCTTGCACGTTAGCGATACTGGCATTGGCATCAGCCCAGAAAATTGTGAAAAATTATTCCAGCCATTTTCTCAAGTTTATTCCCAATCCACGCGCAAGTACGGTGGCACTGGTTTGGGACTTGCCATTTGCCAGCAACTGGCGCAGTTAATGGATGGTAATATTCAAGTAAACAGCGAACTGGGACGCGGATCCACTTTTTCTGTCACCATTCCCTTTCCCAAATCCACTTCCCCGGCTGTGCGTGTTCCCACCAATTGGCAGGGATATCGCTTTCTAGTTGCCGATGCCAGTGCCATCTCCCGGGAAGCCATCCAATACCAACTTCAGTTTTGGGGAATTAAAACCACGGCCGTCCGTAGTAGTACGGAAGTAGTAGCCGCGTTACAACAAGCCGAAAACCGGGGAACCCCTTACCACGGACTGTGCCTGGATGTGGGGGTACCCCCCTACGGTGGCTGGAATTGCATGCAACAGATCGAACAATCCTGTGGCAACCCTCCCATTCCTACGGTGGTATTAAGTTCGATTCACCAACGCCAGCAAGCCAGACAATTGCAGGAAACTGGATTGGCAGCGGTGGCTGTGAAGCCGGTGAAACGGGAAAAACTACAGGAAATTTTGACGCAGATTCTTCCCAGTGGCAAAATGGAAGCGGTCGGCAAGCAACCAACTGGGGAATCTACTGCTAGCGATCGCTTTTGGTTTGCTAAGGAAGCAGCTAAATCCAAACTGCGAATTTTGGTAGCCGAAGATAATGCGGTCAATCGCAAAGTTGCCTGCAAGCAACTGGAAACCCTGGGATATACTGCCGATGTTGCCACCAACGGGGAAGAGGTCTTGCAGCGGTTGGAAGCGCAAACCTACGATATTATTTTTATGGATTGCCAAATGCCAGTTTTGGATGGTTACGCTACCACAGAACGCCTCCGCCAGCAGTGGCAAGACCAGCAAACCGATATTTTATATCCCGTGGTTATTGCTATGACCGCCAATGCCATGAGCGAAGACCGGGAGAAATGCTTGAATGCTGGCATGAATGATTATATCAGCAAGCCGGTTCGCAAAGCACGATTGCAAGAAATTTTAAGCCATTGGTGCCAAAAATTAGAGATGGCTTGCCTCAATTCCTCAGAAGAAACCCATACACAGATGTAATGGCTATGAAATTTTAATTGGTGCCGTTTCCTGGCGATCGCTTGTAACCTAAAGTTTCTATTAAATTTTAGGAGAGGATGGTCAATTTTCTAGACCCCTGTCAGGGGAAGTTATATAATTGGGACAGTACGTAAGGGAAAGGGAAATTCGCGACGAGTTCGGTTTTGGTTCGGTAAAAAAATGCAGCTTGGCCTTGGCGATGGTTTGCCAATAAATTGGAACGGCTCGATTTATGGGACTTGTTTCTAAAAAAATTTGTTTGATTGGTGATTTTAACGTCGGCAAAACCAGCCTGATTCGACGTTTCATCGATCGTGAATTTAGCGATCGCTACCTGTCAACAGTTGGCGTCAAGATTTCCCGTAAAAAAGTAGAGGTGACCTCGAAAGATCGAACCGTACAGTTGCTTATTTGGGATTTGGAAGGCAGTACAAAGTACAAGCGAGTGGCACCTTCCTATTTGCAAGGTGCCAGTGGTGCGTTGGTTGTAGCTGATATTACCCGCAAAGAAAGTATGGAACACTTGCCACAACATATCCAAACTTTTACGAACATCAATCCCCAAGGAAAAGCGATTGTCGCTTTAAATAAATCCGATTTAACGAACAGCGAGTTAGAAGAAAAATATATATCTTACATACAGACCTTTCCCGAAGTTGCTCGCGCAATCGCTAGCTATACTTCTTCTGCGAAAACTGGTGTCAATGTTGATGAAATGTTCTTGCAATTAGCAACTCATATCCTTGATGGAAAGTAGACCATGTTGGCGAAATTTTTAGGACATCTTCAAATTGAATATTTGCTGGTCAGCGAAGATTTTCGCATTGTCGATATGTCTTCGGGAGTTGCTCGATATGCAGAAGACGAGCGTCAAGTTATATTGGGAGAAGATGTCAGAGGAGGATTTCCGGAATTGGTAGGCTTGGAAAGTCAGATGCTTTCTATTGCCAAAGGAGATAGCGAAGCCTTCGAGTTAAAAGGCATTTGTCGGCGTTCCAACTATCAAAATCCTCTCTACGTAGACCTGTATATTGCTTGCTATCAAGAATTAAAAACTTTTTGGTTAAAAGCAAGCAATCGCGAATTCGACGAAGAAACGCCAGTAACAACCATTTTATTAAAAGATGCCACCGAACGCATGGCTTTGGAACAGCGACTCGGTCAAATTGCCAAAGAAACCATGTTGCTGGCAAATGCTCTGGATGACTATCAGAAATACCTCAGCAATATTTTAACCTACATGAGCGATGCTCTGTTCGTTTGCGATCGCTTTGGTACCATTAAAATGGCCAACCGCAGCTTGCAAAATTTGCTCCAATACAGCGAATCGGAACTAATTGACCAACCCATCAGCACCATCTTTCCCAATCCCCAGCTTTACCCACAAAACCAGGTTCTCTATTTTCGAAAAACAGAATTATTCCAAAATATAGCTGTTACCTGCCAAACCAAAACCGGTCTGTTTGTGTCGTTGTTGGTTTCCGCTTCTGTCATTTTCTACGACGAACCGGAAGCTTCTTACTATATTTATTTAGCCAGACAAAATCCTGCCGATAGCTACCAAAAATATATCAATAGCATCTTACAGCATATCAATGCAGGATTGCTCGTCTGCGACCGCGATGATACCATCAAAATGGTCAACCAAAAACTGAAACAATTACTTGGCTATTCCGAAGTGGATCTCATCCAACAACCCATCGATATCTTGATTCCCGACACCAGCTTGCATCCGCGCAACTATACCAACTACCGCCACACCAGCGAACTCTTTAACAACGTAACATGTATCTGTAAAGCGAAAGACGATGGTTCCCTCTCTATGTCGATATCCGCCTCCATTATTTATTACGACCACCAGGAAGTTCCCAGATACGTATATTTACTTCAACCGACCTCTTCCAACCATAGGGAATCCGCTGCCGAGTAACAGTTTTGTGAAATTGCTTGCTTCTAGAACGTTTTTCTCAAAATCAATCTTTTCCAATTTTCGCGCAGGGCAAGTGTTTGAGGTAAAGAATCAACAACGAAACCTTCCCCGAAGCAACTATTTTCCCCTATTTTACTCTCGGTGATTTCTTGATGTCAAGCTTTTTTCTAGCCACGCGATCGCGAGATTCTCCCCACCCATAAAACACCAAAATCCCGAAACAACCCGCCGCCAAATCCACCAAACTGGCAGTGCGTCTTGGCAAAGCCATCTGGAAAAACTCCTCAGCTACCATCAACCCAATCAAAATCGAAATCCCTAAAGAAAGGGAAAATCGACCTACTCGCAACATCCGCTTGCCAAAGGCACGGTGAATCAGATAGGCTGCCGCACCATATAATAAAAAATGTCCCCAAAGATCGTAACGGGGAATCTTCGATAGCAACGCCGTCGGCAACCAACCCAAATTGGCTGCCATGAAAATCCCTAGCAACACCAACAAATAGACACTGCTAGTAACAATCCACTTTCGCCGTACGATAGCAGACTTTTTCATCAATCGGTGCCAACATCGCTCATTTCTTTGACCGTATATAGAGGTCTTCCCTTCACTTCCTCGTAGATGCGACCGATATATTCCCCTAAAATTCCCAAACAGACCAACTGTACCGCACCAATAAAAAAAATAGCAATGGTAATCGTTGTATAGCCAATTAAAGGGGAGTTGGGATAAAACAACCGCCAGTACAATACCAAAAAAACCATTAAAACTGCGATCGCGGCTGCCAGCAAACCCAAATACGTTGCCAATCGCAAAGGAACTTGGGAAAGAGAAATCACCCCATCAACCGCCAATCCCAACGACTTGCCAAAAGTGTATTTCACCTGACCGGCAAAACGCGGGTCGCGGGAAAAAGGCACCGATGTCTGTTGAAATCCCACCCAAGCACGCAATCCCCGAATGTAGCGGTTGCGTTCCGGCATACTATTTAAAATATCAGTAATTTGCCGATCCATCAAGCAAAAATCGCCCGTATCGGGGGGAATATCCACATCCGTGAGGTGGCGTAACAGGCGGTAAAAAGCATAAGCCGTTACTCGCTTAAACCAGCCTTCCTTTTGCCGGGAAATTCGCTGTGCGTAAACAATTTGATAGCCTTGCTGCCAGCGTTGGATTAAATCGGGAATTAATTCTGGCGGGTCTTGTAAATCCGCATCCATGACAATAATTGCTTTTCCCCGAATATAATTTAATCCCGCTGTCACCGCAATTTGATGTCCGAAATTTCTCGCCAAACTCAGGTAGCGCCACCGGCGATCGCGTTGGTAAAATTCTCGTAAAATAGACAAAGAGCGATCGCGGCTGCCATCATCTATAAAAATTACCTCATAATCGCCATCCAACGCTGCCAGTGTTGCCGACAAACGGCGAAACAGTTCTGGCAAATTATCCTGTTCGTTGTAAACAGGAATGGCAACCGAATAAACAGGATGACATGCCATATGTTGATTTACTTCATTTCGTGGCAACCACCGCCAAATTCCATGCCATGCGTTTGCTAAAAGGCAATTTCTTGAACGCTCGGTCTAATTTTTCCAAACGATGGTAAACCGGTGCCAAACGTTCGTGTTCGGTAATAATTTTCTTCCAGTAGCGTTCTTGATTGGGATGAACCCTTTCAATGAAATAAAATTGTAAAAAAATCCACAAAGTAGCCAACCAAAACGTATCGTAGCGAACCTCAGAAAAAATATGGCCCACAAAATCCACAATTTGAATATCCAAAGGCGTTTCATCCTCCGTACGCACGTTGGTAGCCATCCGTCGGTAAATATTAATAATGGGATTGTGTTTGAGAGGGTCCCAAAAACAAGCTTTGCCACCTGGTTTGAGAACCCGATGCATTTCACAAATCGCCTGTTTGGGTTCGGTTAAATGGTGCAGCAAATTGGCAGCATAGACCACATCAAAACAATTATCGGGAAAATCAATTGACATAGCATTCACCACTTTACCAGATATGGAAACCCGATTGTTTGCCGCTAGTTTTAAAGCAACATCAACCATTTTGGGAGAATAATCGGCAGCAACGCAATTGGCACCTTGGATAGCGAAGTAGACGCTATTTTCGCCAGCACCGCATCCCAAATCGAGAATGGTTTTTCCTTGTAAATTTCCTAAATGCTGTAAGATAAAACGATTTTCCGGTGCTGTACAAACTTCAAAATAATCAGTGACGCGAATGCCATCAATATCAATACCTGCTGCCCAGCGATCGTGAAAATCCCGTTCTTTTGCTAAAATGCGTTCTGACATAAGAACCCAAAAAATAAAATAAAATAAAAGGGATAAACGATTGCACAGATTTTACTCTAAAGTGGAGAAACTGTCAACTCTTCGATCGAAAGAGAGCAAACTGGGGATTGGTTTTGTTGTTTTTGGGGAATTTCCAGCAATAGATAGGAAAAATTGCGATCGCCAATGGAAAAGCGAAATTTTGTATCTGTCTGAGTGAGAGAAATTTCGTGGGTAGCCACTGGTTTGCCACGGTGGTTGCGTACAGAAAAAATCAATGTTTGGGGTTGGCAATTGTCCAAAATTGCTTTCCCGGAAACGCGCAAAGCTTGGTTTTCGTTGGCAGAAAAAGAATCAGGTGGCGGCGAATAGAGAAAATGGCGGTCTTCGCCAGCATTTAACTGTACTTGAATGCGAGAAGTAGAAGGGGTGGTGGCGATTATTTGCTTGCTAGTTGGAAATTCCAACGGCAGCCAACCATTACCAGGGTGGGAAATTTCCCAATTGTCATGCATGGCAGTAAAAGTTTGTAAGGCTGTAGCAATAGAAGTTGGTTTCATGCGTTGGTAAATAGTTGCTTGTACCCCATTTTCCAAAGCAAATGTGGGGGATAATTTTTTAAAGTCCTCCGCGATCGCCCAATTGTGTAAAAATGGAACCGTCACTGCTTGGACCACCTCCTGTTCTTTTGCCAGCAAACGATGTTGAAACGGTTTGCCAACCACCACAAATTCCGCCGATAAAAGCGAAGGCAGGGGATGGAAACCAAGAGAATCGATGGTGGGTGCCGACAAAAAGTTCAGAAAATCGCAAGGAATGCTACAGTGGGAAGGTAATTCTGGCGGAGCATGCAGGTTCCAATCGGCATTGCGTAACAAGCCGCGATTGAGAATATCGGAATCCGCCGCCACCAAAATAGGTTGTTCTGGCGATGCCACCTCCCGTAATTTTTCGGTCAAACGTACGATTTTGGGGTAGTCTTGACGTACCAACGGCGGGTAGTTCGCTGCAAAGATGGGTCGCAGGGGATGGGAAAAGCTTCCCAAAGTGGTTAACCCCAATAGGAAATTCAGACTTAAATAGGCAATCATGGTTCCCAAAAGCCAGCGACGGAGATTGCGGTCTAGATGTTGGGCAATCGACCAGCAAAGGGTGGTTACCGCTAAAATCACCAAAGGGGTAAAATGGAGGGTATAGTGGATAAAGTCGTAGCGCAGCCATACCAGCCATTCCCCGCTTAAAACCACGCCGTAAACCAGCAAAAAACGACCGGCGATGCCGTTGACCAATCCCATACGGGTGACAACTACGATGGCAACCATGACTAGCAGCCACACTCCCCAACCGTAACCGTTGGCGTAGGTTTGCAGGATTTCGGGGATGGGTACTTGCCAGGAGGTGTAGAGACTGCGATAATCATGAGCGATCGCGCGATAGGTAAATTCCCTAGCAACCACCAGTAAGGTGACCAATGCTGAAATTCCCATCAAGGCAATGCGGATGGCTTGGGAAACGAAGGTTTGCCATTGTTGGGAAAAAATTGCAGCAGGCGTGGTCGCAAAAGGGGATTTGTGAGAACAGGTTGCAGTAGCCACCAAAGCTTGGATACCGGCTGCTATGAAAAAGGCAATGCCGCTGTAGGCAAAATGGCGGCGAAAGAGAAATGCCATGGCGATGGCGATGCCAATGACGGGGATACGCCACCAGCGATACCAGTGGTTTTGGTCTTGAAAATACAGCCAAATGGCTACTCCCATCAACCACGCGCCGCCAATATCAGGCCATCCGCGCAATGTGGGAACCCAAGTGAGGGGAAAGAGTAAAGCCAGCAGGGTAGTGGTATAAAAAATTAAACGGTTGGTAACCCATTCGGTTTTCTGGGGTCTGCCAATGAGTTGCGTAGCGATCGCACCTACGGTAATAGCAAAGGGAACCAGGTAAACTAGAACCAACGCCAGAATGTAGCTTTCGCGGGTAGGACCAAAGACAATAAAAAAGGGGAGAATGGGTAAAGTAAATAATTTATTATAATCGAAAGCCAGGGAATCCACCACATCTTGCCAAGCCGCAGCCGGGGAATCCTGCCAAGCGGCGAAAACTTCTAAAGTTCGATTTTGATAGAAAACAAAATCCCACCAGTAGAAGGTATGTTCCATGGCTACATATAGTAGCGCGATCGCACCCGCCATGACAGTAACAGGAACGATAAAAGCAGGCAGGGAAACAACTTGCTGCTGTTGGTCATCTAGCATACGACTCGTCATACCAAGAGACTGCTTTCCTATTTCCAGGTTTCTCCCTTAGTTGCAAAAATCCTCCCATATTTTTGCAACTAAGGTCTTTTCCGCCTGTTGCAAATACGAGATAGTGCGCAAAATTCTTCCTAGCGATGCTTATCTAAGGGATTTCCACGAAGGGAGGAACCAATTTGAGGGGGAAGATAAACAATAATATTTGGGTAGGCGCGAACAAAACCCCAGCTATTCTATCCTAAAAACCACCAATATAATTGTAGACGCGTCTGTTTTTTCCATACCAAATCCGTACTGCAAAGACCCGATGATCCAGACGAAGGCGAAAACTTCTTGTAGTTTTCTCCCCCTCCTCCCCCTCCTCCCACTCCTCCCACTCCTCCCCCTCCCGCCGCATTCGCGCCAGCGTTTTCGCCGCTACCTCCTGTGAAGTTGAACGAACCCGCTGGTAAACTTGTACCGTAGCCCCATTTTGTAAAGAAAACATCAGGGAAAGTCGGCGAAAATCTTGGGAAAAGTCCCAATTTTCCGTAAAAGCATCCACCACCACCCGTATAACATCCTGTTCCGACGGTAGTAAGTGATACTGAATGGGGTTGACAATGAGTACCACTTGTGCGTTAAATAGTTCTTTCCCCGTAAAAATATCCCGAGAGTCTACCTGGGGAATGCGCGGAATTTGCAATTGGGTTTCGTCGCGATCGTATAATGCTAGTTCGGCATTATATAGCAAACTGCGATTGAACAAATGGGAAGAAGCCGCCACGTAAATAGGGTCTTGGGGGGAAGTTCTATCGCGCAGGAAACGAACCAATTTGGCAATTTCATCCATATCCTGACGGCGAATAGGCGCGTGGGTAGCGGAAAATAAAGGATGCAGCCATCGATGGGTAGCAACGCCAAGGGGAGTTGCTGTTGGATTGTCAACCACTGGGAAAAAACCCACCATGGCATTGACGGTAACAAAGATAGTGGCGATGCCAACAAAAACTTGCTTGGAAATTTGCGGTAAAATTTGCCAAGCCGTCCCAAAACAAGCCACCAGACCTAAAATCATATAAGGCGTTAGGTGAAGTGTATATTGAATATTATCGTAGCGAAGATAAACCACCCATTCTAGAATACTAACCGTTAAAGCAATAGCCAGAGTTCTAGCAACCACTGGCTGGATATTCTTGGTAACGATTCCGCCGGAGAATCCCAAAACCGCCAACATGAAAATTCCCCAACCGTAAGCTGTGGTATAGTGAAACAAACTATCCGATAAAGGCAAACTGTAGGAAGCGTACAGTTCCCGGTAGTTCCTTTCTACAATTTTCTGTAAAAATTCCCCAGCCAAAACCGCAATTGGTAAAATTGTACTCAACCCCACTGCCAAAATTTGGGTGGCTTGTTGGTAAACAGATTGTCTCGCTTGTTTTCGAGACTGTCGCCAAGAGATAAAAAGTTCGATCGCGGCGTTTATTGAAATTGCTGCCGCAAACGCTACGATATCGTAGGCAAAATGGCGGCGGAATAGCATGGCAAATCCCAATAAAATCCCAGCCGGAACCATGGAGGTAAGGATTTGCTGGGAAAGGGATGCTTGTGTTGACAACTTGCCTCGGAAATAGAAAAACCATGCTGATGCTACCAAAAAAGCTGCCCCCATATCGGGAAATCCGCGAAATATTGGCGACCAGGCTACGGGGGTTAAGATGATTATGGCGATGGTTGACCAAAAAACGCGGCGATGGGGATAATGAGAAAGCAATTGGGTGGCGATCGCGCCTAGCATCAAACCAAATGGGAGAAAATAGACCAACGCCACTGCCAAAATGTAGACCAACCGCGATTCGCCAAATATTAAAATAAAAGCGATCGCAGGCAACAGGGGCAATTGGCTATAATCTTTATCGAGAGAATCCCAAAATGTCTTGATTGTCTCCCTAGGAGAGGTTTGTAAATTCCCCGCAATTTTGACACTCCAATTGTGATATCCCCCATAATCCCACCAGTAAAATGTTTCCTCTGCCGAGAGATATCCCCAGCAAATTCCTGCTATAGAAACAGCTAGAACCAACCATCGCACCAACTTTCCCTTCATTGGTCAAAAATTACGAAATTCCAGAAGCGTCACCATCAGAAACGATATCGCCAATTGTCACCTTTCACAACTTGACAAAACACGTAAGGATATCTACAATTAAGAAAAACCAAATACGCGCCTGGTGCAAAGGATTTGATTTTTCCTCCCTGCCCTATATAGGGGAAAGTGGCTTTTTGGAACTCTTTCGCTCAAACATCTAACCTGCCACAAAATATTTTTATGAAGAAATATTAAGCAATCCTCCAACAGCGAATTGCAACTAATGCTGTTGCTGGCCATCCAACTATCCCATCTGCTGGAACTCCGCCAACATCTTCCGCAAACCATTGCGCCAGTGGGGAGGATAGGTATCCACCAAGTTCGCGAACTTTTGCCAATTGAGAACCGAATAAGCGGGTCTGGTGGCTGGCGTGGGATATTCAGAAGTGGGAATGGGAACCACGCGCTTGACTTGTAAGGGGAATCCCAACTGTTGTGCTTCTTCAAAAATGGTAACAGCAAAATCGTACCAACTTGCCGCACCGCTGCTGGTAAAATGATAGGTACCGGCATTTTCCGGCGTGAGATAGGGGAGCAACTGTGCGATCGCGCGAGCAATATCCCCCGTCCAACTGGGAGAGCCAATTTGGTCGCAAACCACCCGTAGTTCCTCACGTTCTGCCCCCACGCGCAACATCGTTTTAACAAAATTCTTAGCGCCGTAAGCGCCATACACCCATGCCGTGCGTAAAATTATATGGTAGGGACAAATCTGCCGGATAGCTTCCTCCCCCGCCAGCTTAGATTTGCCATATACACCCAAGGGATTGGTAGGGTCAGTTTCGCAATAAGGCGTAGACTGGGTGCCGTTAAAGACATAATCGGTACTAATATGAATCAGCCAAAGGCCGCGATCGCGACAAGCCTCGGCTAAATAGCGGCTTCCCGTTTCGTTGACCCGATAGGCAGCTTCCGATTCGCTTTCTGCCTTGTCTACCTGGGTATAAGCCGCACAATTGATACAAAGGTCGGTGGGATGGCCATCCAACTCGGCTGCAATGGCATCGGGGTTGGTGATATCCAACTCACTACTGGTCAGCGATCGCACTTGGTAGGGAGATTGCTCCTGCAACAACCAAGTGAGCTGCTGACCCAACTGACCGCCACCACCAAGAATCAAACAAGTAGAAATTGGTTCGCTCATGAGTATAAATCTGCTGTCTTTAGCGTTTTGCCAGCTTGGTCTTTTTGGGAAAGAATCGGTTCCATCCCATTCAACGGCCATGTAATGCCAATATTGGGATCGTTCCACAGAACCACCCGTTCGTGTTGGGGTGCGTAATAATCCGTTGTCTTGTATAAAACTTCCGCTACCTCCGAGAGTACCAGAAAACCGTGGGCAAACCCCGGTGGAATCCAAAACTGGCGAAAATTGCTGGCACTCAAACGACAACCCACCCATTTGCCAAACGTAGGGGAACTTTGGCGCAAATCCACCGCCACATCAAAAATTTCTCCCACTATGCAGCGAATGAGCTTGCCTTGCGCCTGTTGGATTTGATAGTGCAACCCCCGCAAAACCCCTACTGAAGACCGAGAATGGTTGTCTTGTACAAAATCCAATGATACACCAGTGCGATCGCGAAATACCCGGCGATTGAAGCTTTCCATGAAAAATCCCCGTTCGTCACCAAAGACTTTGGGGTCGAGGATCAAAACCTCTGGAATCTCTGTTGGCGTTACATCCATGGAAACAATAGGCTAACATCCGCAGGTCATTATCCCATAAATTGTGCGTACCGAGTATACCGAGCGTACCGAGGGTGGGGATTTGGTTAGATTTGATTGGTTTTGAGATATTAGGGAAACGATTTGGCGTTGATTTTGTCTATTTTTTGGGGGAAATTTCCGTATACTGGTACTCTCGAAGGGAATTTCGTGGTGTGAGTAAAATAAGGACGGTTTTATTGTGGTTCGCTGGTATCCTAGTTCCAAGCAAGTATCGTTTCAGCTAGCTAGTCCCACCAATCGCGCCTGCGATCGCGCTTGGGTGGAAATTAACACCCAGGCGATCGCTTATAACATACGCCAACTGTGCCGCTACCTGCAACCCCATACTGAATTGATGGCCATTGTGAAAGCCGATGCCTACGGTCATGGGGATATTTGTGTTTCCCAGGTGGCTTTGGAAGCAGGTGCCAGTTGGTTGGGTGTTGCTACCATTGCCGAAGGGATTCAATTGCGGGAAGCTGGTATCGATGCTCCTATTTTAATCCTCGGCGCTACCTACAGCAGCGAACAGGCACAAGATTGCTGGCGGTGGCAGCTACAACCTACCATTTGTACGCCCCAACAAGCCTTAATTTTTTCGGAAGCTTGCCGCAGCCAACCCACCGACCAACAAAAACAATTACCGGTTCATATCAACATCGATACTGGTATGACGCGGGTTGGTATCCACTGGCAGCAGGCAGCGGAATTTTTGCCGTGGATTTCCAAACTTCCCTATTTACAGGTAGAAGCTATTTATTCCCATTTTGCCACAGCCGATAGCCCAGACCGGCAAATTATGGCGGCACAACACCAAAGATTTCGCCAAGCGATCGCCGCGATTCGCAAAGCCGGTGTTACCATACCCAAATTACACTTAGCCAATTCTGCTGCCACATTGTGCGATCGCAGTACCCATTACGACCTGGTTCGGGTAGGATTGGCCTTGTATGGTTTATATCCCGCGCCTCATTTGCAAGAATTTGGGGTAGACTTGCAACCAGCCATGAGCGTGAAAGCGCGTATCACCCAAGTGAAAACCATTCCCCCAGGTACGGGAATCAGCTACGGTCATCTGTTTGTTTCTCAGAAAGAAATGCGGGTTGCTGTGGTTAGCATCGGCTATGCTGATGGAGTATTGCGCAATCTTTCCAATCGCATGGAAGCGATCGTGCGAGGTTGTTTGGTACGACAGGTCGGTGCCATTACCATGGATCAGCTTACCATTGATGTGAGCAATGTTCCCAACGTACAAGCTGGCGATATTGTCACTTTACTGGGAACTGAAGGCGAGTGTACCATTTCCGCTGAAGATTGGGCGCAAACCTTAGATACAATTTCTTGGGAGATTCTTTGCGGTTTCAAACACCGTCTTCCCCGCATTACCGTCTAAAGCTGTCTATGGAAAAACATCACCACCACCATATGTTACCCGCTATTGGATGGCGGGAATGGATTTCCCTACCCGATTTGGGGGTAGACGCCATTAAAGCTAAAATCGATACTGGCGCGCGTTCCTCTGCCATCCACGCTTTTAACATTCACACCTTTCAGCGTCATGGCGTGGATATGGTGCAATTTCACATCCATCCTTATCAAAGAGATAACCACCATACGATTGCTGCGGAAGCGGAAATTCTCGACCGCCGCCACGTTCGTAATTCTGGCGGTCATGCGGAGGAACGTATTGCCATTGTTACCACTGCCTGTTTGCAAGAGGAACAATGGTCGATTGAACTAACCCTGACCAATCGCGATTTAATGGGATTTCGGATATTGCTAGGGAGACAAGCCGTCAGGCGGCGTTTTCTGGTCAATCCAGGCAGGTCTTTTCTCCTTAGCCGCAATTAGGTTGTACACTATCACTGATGCGGTTTTGAACGGTCATGAAGATTGCAATTTTATCCCAAGAACCCTCTATTTATTCGACCCAGCGGCTAAAAGAAGCTGGAGAAAAGCGGGGTCACGAGGTGCGGGTGATTAATTACCTGCGTTGTTATATGAATATTACTTCCCACCGACCGACGGCGATCTATCAAGGGAAACCTTTGGTGGATTTAGATGCTGTCATTCCTAGAATTGGCGCTTCTAAAACTTTTTACGGAACCGCAGTGGTACGTCAGTTTGAAATGATGGGAGTTTTTACAGCCAATGCCTCCCAAGCCATATCGCGATCGCGGGATAAATTGCGCTGTATGCAGCTTTTAGCCAGGGAAGGCATTGGGTTGCCGGTAACAGGATTTGCTCATTCGACTAAAGATATTGATGGGTTGATTGAAGTGGTCGGCGGTGCGCCCTTAGTCATCAAATTGTTGGAGGGAACCCAGGGAATTGGCGTGGTGTTGGCGGAAACCAAACAAGCGGCTACTTCGGTTATTGAAGCATTTCGCGGTTTGGATGCCAATATTTTGGTGCAGGAATATATTGCCGAAGCTGGTGGTGCGGACATTCGTTGCTTTTTGGTGGGAGATAAAGTTATTGCTTCTATGAAGCGCCAGGGGGCACCGGGTGAGTTTCGTTCTAATTTACATCGCGGTGGCAGCGCTCAAAAAATTAAATTAACCCCGGAAGAACGGTCTACCGCCGTACGCGCGGCGAAAATTATGGGGTTGAAGGTGGCTGGGGTGGATATTTTGCGTTCCAATCACGGACCGGTGGTGATGGAAGTGAATTCTTCGCCGGGGTTGGAGGGGATTGAAGCCGCTACCAACTTAGATGTGGCTGGGAAAATTATTGCTTATATCGAAAAAAATGCCAGTAAAGGAAGCGATCGCCATGATGGTTAGGGGCGAACAATCCCAGCGATCGCTTTTCTGTCAATTGAAATTTTGCTGAAGTGGGCATAGTTAATATTACTTACGCCAGCGGCGGGCAAATTCATTCAAAATTTCTTGGGGAATTTGCGATTGCAACCATTCTAAAGCTTGGTTTTGATGGGGCAACCCTTGGTAAGATAAGCCCACATTGACCAATTTAATCGGTTCTTCCTCCGGTGTAGGGGATTCGTTGCGCCATCGACGTAAAAATTGCTTGAGAGTGTTTTCGGAAATTTGCGATTGCAGCCAAATCAGCGCTTGGTTTTGATAGGAAGCCTGTTGGTAGTAGCGGCACACATCCGTTAGTTTGGCAGCTACCAGAGGCATCATTCCCTGATTGCGCCAGCGGCGGGTAAACTCCCGCAAAGTCTGTAAGGGAACCTCATCCTGAAGCCATTCTAACGCTTGGTCTTGGTGGGGCAATCCCTTATAAGAACGACAGACTTGCAACAATTTATCCTGGGAGATAGAACCACCATCTGGACTAGGGGCAGGCGTCGGCGTCGGCGTTGGTTTAGGCGTAGGCGTTGGCGATGGGGTGGGTGGGGAGGGGGCAGGATGGTAGGTCATATCCGTCAGCAGCGACCAAGTATTCGGACCCATAATCCCATCCACTTTCAAGCCAGCCGCTTTTTGATATTCCATTAAAGCTTGTTTGGTGGTTTTACCAAAATAGCCATCCACCGGTGCTTGCAAAAATCCTTGGTCGTGGAGGGTTTTTTGCAACTGCTTGACATTTTGATTGCGATCGCCTTCGATGGCAATATTAAACCAGTTTACATCCACGCCCCCTTGAACCCCAGAAACGCTACCGCGGTCGGTATACTGCCATAACGTCCACGTATCCCATCCGCCAGGGACAAAAGGCTGCGAATCGCTGGTATAATGGGCAATCCACAAAGGATAGTTGGCAAACTCCGTATAGTTACCAATGCGTTCCCAAAAACTGGGAAACGTATAAATAATCGGCTTGCGCTTGGTTTCCTTTTCCACAACATCCAGCCACTCCACCATGCGGCTGCGAATGGTTCCAGAATCCACCCCATCGGTGCTTTCAATATCCAAAACCGGGGGAAAATCGCCGCGATGAATTTTGACCACGCTGAGAAACTTCTCCGCCTGGGCACGACCGCTTTCTTTGGCACGGAAAAAATGATAAGCTCCCCGCACCAGCCCCACTTTTTTAATTTCAGACCAGTTTCGAGAAAACGTTTCGGCAACAAAAAAAGTACCTTCCGTCGCCTTGGTAATGCCGTAAGACATATTGTCATTGGCAACGGCAGACCAATTTACAGTTCCTTGCCAGTCAGAAACATCAATACCAGGTATGCCACTCATGGAAACCCCCTATCGCCAAAAATTGCCCAAAATTGCCGTGCGATCGCAACTTTTCCTTACCTCGTAGGCACAAAGCCACCGTAGATTGCCAAATTGTAATATTTCCAAGGCACCGTAACCGGATTGAATCCTGCCAGCTTCAACATTTGTAACTGGTCTGTCAAAGTAGCCAAGCAATCTTTGCCAGAATAGCCGTAGGGTTGGCTGTTGCCAATTTGAGCGCGCACTGCCTCCATCGTCGTTCCTTGGCTGGCTGCCCATTCTTCCCGGATCGACTCGTGCAACCTGGCCACAGCATCGTTCTCCGGTAGGGTAGGATCGGCATTAAAAAAGCATCCCCCTGGCTGCAAGCTTTGGCAAATCCGTCCCAAGAGTTTTTGTTTCATTTCATCGCTAAGATGGTGGATAGCTAGGGTGGAAACGCTGGCATGGATTCCCCCACCAATGGCTGCGGTGAGTTCCTCGTTTTCCCCATTCGCCCAAGCACCAAAGTCGGCTTCGATCCAGCGAACGCGATTTTCGTAGCCCTCGGCTGCCATTTTGGTTTGGGCTGTTTGCAGCATGCGCGCGGAGTAATCCACCGCCACCACCTCCACTTGCCGGTAACGAGAAAGCAACTGCCGCGTGAGTTCCCCCGTACCGCAGCCTAGCTCTAAAATTTTGGCTGTACCATTTTGGGCAGCTGGCTCGAGCACCGTACCCGCACAACGTGCGATCGCATCTAACATTTCATCGTAGCGCGGCAACAACGTGCGGATCCCTCGGTCGAATTGGGCGGTGTCGGCAAATACCTCCCCTGGGAAAATGGTTTTTGTATTGCTTTCGGACAAATTACCCATAAGTTCTGGATGGAAAATCGTCTTGCCAGTACAATCGTAGCGGAGTTCGTCCCACGCGATCGCTGCTAGCGTACCATTGAAAAGATAAAGATTTGATATTGCCCGAATTTCTTTGCTCGAACGTGGTGCTGTTTCCGCACAAACACCACGGGATGCCCAAGCTTGTTGACAAAAACTTATGACTGTAAAACGTGTTGTTTTATCCATTTTTACCGTAGCCGCGGTTTTGCTTCTTGGCGGGTCTCTTTGGAGTAGCTGGAGCCAACCCCAAGTGCAAAGCCGTTTGGAACTCTCCCAAACCAATTTGCTGCTGCAAGCAACCCAATGGGAACCCGAAGCCAGCAGCCTGGGAGAAGAGCCTTCTGTATCCCCGGAATCGCTTTTGGGGGAAAATCCCTATCAAACAGCTATAGACCAATACCAGTCGGTTCGCGATGTCAACCAGAACAACCTGGAACGCTTGCAAAAACAACTCCAACCTTCCTCGGCGGTAGCAAGTGAAGATGCTTCCCTCCCCTCGGCAACGCCGGTGGGGAGTTCTCAGGAACAGCAGATCCAACAGGAGTTGCAAAAAACGCTGGCAGAAATTGACTTGCGGTTGGGATTGTTGCAAGCCTACCAAGACAAAATTGATGTGGCTCGTTCCACTTGGCAGCAATCCATCGACCAATACGAGGCAAACGAAGCTTTAGGGATAGAAGTTGAAACTGCCAAAATTTTGCAAGGGTTGTACGACCAACCAGTTAGGTTACTGCCAGAGGCGGAAGCTAAGTTGCAGGAAAACCTGGATGGCTGGTTTCGCTATGTGGCTTTAGCCAAACTCTATAGTTTGCAGGAACGGGATGCTGCTCTGGCGGATTTGCAAGCCCAAATGCAAGCCAAAGCGGAGTCTTCGATTGTGAAGTTGAGCATTGTTAGTACCCTGCCTTTGTTGGGATTTGTCGCTGGTTCGGGGGTATTGCTGTTTTTGGGATGGCAGCGGCTGTTCCGTTCGGAAAAAGCGGTGTTAAAAACTCCTGACAGTGCGGGTTGGGAAGTTCCCTGGAATTGGGAAATTCCCCTACAGGTATTTGTGGTGGGGTTTTTCTTGGTCAGCCAGTTGGTGATTCCTTTGTTCCTGCCTTTGCTGTTTCAACTGTCTGGCGTTCCCATTAATAATTTGACCGATCTTAACGAAACGTTACGGGCTGTTTATATTTTGTTGAACTATGTGGCTTTGGCGGCTGGTGGTTTGGGCGTGCTTTATTTTTCCGTGCGCCAGTTCGCTCCTTTGCCGTCGGGATGGTTTCGCTTCCAACCGGAACGCAATTGGTTCTGGTGGGGGTTTGGCGGTTATTTGGCTGCGGTGCCTTTGGTTATTTTGGTTTCCCTCATTAACCAGCAAATTTGGGAAGGTCGCGGGGGTAGCAATCCTTTGATTCGTATTGCTTTGGAGAGCAATAATGTGACGGCACTGGCGATTTTCTTTATTACGGCTTCCATCGCCGCGCCGATTTATGAGGAAATTATGTTTCGCGGTTTCTTGCTGCCTTCGCTGACGCGATATACCAATACCCGCAATGCCATCTTTTTGAGCAGTGCGTTGTTTGCTATTTCCCACTCCAATTTGTCAGAAGTGCTTCCTTTGGCTACGTTAGGGGTGATTTTGGGATTTGTGTACGCGCGATCGCGCAATTTGCTCTCTTCTATTTTGCTCCACAGTTTGTGGAACAGCGGTACGCTGCTCACCCTGTATATTTTAGGTAGCGGCTTGCAATAGGGGAACTCAGTTGCCTGAAAAAACGCGATCGCTCCCCCACTATCTCCTCGGCATTTCCACAATCAATCGATTAAGATTGGGATAGGGCAGATTGGGGAGTTTGTAAGGTAGCGTTGAACAAACAACCATGGTTTCCAAATGCCGAACGTCTCAGCGGGGGAGTGGCTATCAAACGCCTCCTTCCCTTTGCTGTCTTCGGCGCGATCGCGTTTTCCCTGGCTTCGGCCAGTAACTTTCATTATTTTTTTAGAGGATATTTGCTGGTCCTAGAACTTCAAGTTGGTATTTTATTGGCTTATTTTCTAGGAGCAAAACTAGCAAAAAATAAACAGCGAAAAAACGCTCAGAATTCCGAAGATTATTGAATCTTTCATGAAAAAACATTGACAAGATTTGGCATTTGAGGTTTTCGATATGAAAGAGAGAAATAAATGGATTGCTCTCGTTATTACCGTTTTTGGTGGTTGGTTCGGCATTCATAAATTCTATCTCGGCGAAAATGCTGCTGGGGTTTTGTACTTACTCTTCTGTTGGTCTGGCATTCCCGGCATTATTTCTATTTTTGATTTTCTGTGGCTGCTGCTTGTCTCGGAACAAGAGTTTGACCGCCGGTTTAACATGCCTATTTTGGAAGAAAAGGCGCAATCCCAGCGCAATCCCCAGGAAATTACCGATACTTTATCTTCGCTGAAACGCCTCTACGAAGAAGGGGTCATTACCGCTGGCGAATATGAAGAAAAACGGCAAAAATTGTTGAAAGATTTGTAAGCAAAGCAATAACCTTAATTGGCTGGAGACAAGCTGTTAGGAGGAAGGTTCCGTGTCTGAAATCAATTGGTTTCAAAAAACACCCAAATGGTTTTGGTGGTCGTTTTTTCCAGTTCTTGGTGGCTTGGCGATCGCTTATGCTGGCCAAAAAAGCAATACCAAAGTCTGGATTGCTATTGGCATTGGATTAACCGCTGTTTCCTTGGTGCTTTCGGAAGTGCAAGATGCGTTTCTCACCCTATTGTGGTTTGCTCAAATTGGAACGGCCCTTGCTATCAAACAATCCTATTTAATTAAAACATATCCCCATCACTTGCCCCTACCAGACAATCCCCAACTCGCCCAAACAATTGCCCAAAAACGCCCCAAAGTTGATGTTAACAACTGTAGCAAAGACGATTTGGTTTACGGCGCGGGATTGCCCATTGCCTATGCCAACGATATCGAACTGCTACGCAACGAAGGGCATATTTTTACCAGCAGCGAAGAACTAGCCAATCTCGTAGATATTCCCAACAATATTATGCAGCGAGTAGAACCTTTGTTGGTTTTTGGTTACTATACCCAAAGCGAAGCCGAGTTTTCCTGGCGCTGTCTGAATACCGAATCTATAGATGGATTGGTTACCAGAGGCATGGAAGCTGATGTTGCCAAACAAATTGTTGCCGAACGACAAAAAAATGGGGAATTTCGCTCGGTTGCTGATGTCAAACGCCGCACCGGCTTGCCCTTGAAAGCTTATGAAATGGTAGTATACTAACTAAAAAAATCGCGATCGCGCTCAATTTAAGTAACAGAAAAAACAATATATTAACTGGTGGGGGTGGCAAGGTTTCCATGCTTTTGCCAAAGGATTTTTATTTTATTTTTAGATTTACAATTTTACGAAACCCCCACAATTGTGACACCCTGTCAACTTGTCAGCCTTGAGGGAACGAGATACAGTATTTAAAAGCAACAAATTCCCAAATTCCTGCGTTTCCATTTTATGCAAGTTACCGATTCCCAAGAAACCATTTCCCAAGAAAAACTTCCCCACCGCGAAACCTTCACCCTCGATGTGGGCGGCATGAAATGCGCTGGCTGCGTCAAAGCTGTGGAAAACAAACTGACCCAGCATCCCGGCGTGGTTTCCGCTTGGGTCAATTTGCCCATGGAACTAGCTACCGTAGAGTGCGAAGCCGACACCGTCGAGGCGGAAGGATTGGCAAAAACCCTCACGGAAGCGGGCTTTCCCAGTCAACCCCGTTTGGGAAATACCAGCCAAAACAAAGATATCAACGCTTCCAGACGCCAAGAGATTCGCGCCTCCATCTGGCGTCTTTCCCTGGCAGCGGTGTTAATTGTGCTTTCTGGCTGGGGTCATTTCGGTCAAATTCCCTGGCTGAGCAATATGTGGTTTCACTGGGGATTGGCGACTGCAACCTTATTGCTACCTGGGCGGACGATTTTGCAGGATGGCTGGAAAGGATGGTGGCATGGCAACCCCAACATGAATACGTTGGTGGGATTGGGGGCAATGAGTGCCTATGCGGCAAGTTGTGTGGCTTTGTGGTTTCCCCAGTTGGGTTGGGAATGCTTTTTCGACGAACCGGTGATGTTGCTGGGATTTATTCTGTTCGGTCGCACGTTAGAACAAATTGCCCGCTATCGCGCCGTATCTTCGCTGAGTTCTTTACTATCCCTCAAACCTACCACTGCTAGGTTGGTCAACCATCCGGAGGCTGACAGTAGTACCAGTGTAGAAGTACCAGCCGATCGCGTGCGTGTGGGAGAATACGTGCGGGTGCTACCAGGGGAAACCATTCCGGTAGATGGAGAAGTGGTTTGGGGCACCACGGCAGTTGACGAGTCGATGCTGACGGGGGAATCCCTACCCGCAAGCAAACAAACCGGCGATCGCGTGACAGGGGGAACCAGCAATCAATCAGGCGTTGTGGTGGTTCGGGTCACCCAAACCGGCGAAGATACCACCCTCTCCCATATTATTTCTCTGGTGGAAAATGCCCAGACGCGCAAGGCCCCAGTGCAAAAACTGGCAGATACGGTGGCGGGGTATTTCACCTACGGGGTCATGGCGATCGCGGCGGTGACATTTCTATTTTGGTATTTCCTCGGCAGTCAGATTTGGCCGGAAATTGTAGCAGCGAACGTTCCCACCCTTACCCATACAGCTACCCAAACCGCTTCGCCATTGTTGGTGAGTTTGAAATTGAGCATTGCAGTTTTGGTCATCGCCTGCCCCTGCGCGTTGGGATTGGCAACGCCAACGGCGATTTTGGTGGGTACCGGCAGGGGGGCGGAAAAGGGATTGCTCATCAAAGGCGGCGATGTCTTGGAACGGGTACGCCATTTGGATACGGTGGTGTTTGACAAGACGGGAACCCTGACCACCGGCAAGCCTACGATTACCGATTGTTTGCCTTTGACGGATGAAATGACTCGCGATCGCTTGTTGCAGGTAGCAGCAGCGGCAGAAAGCGGTACTTCCCATCCCCTCGCCACCACCATGCAGGCAGCAGCCACAGAAAATGGCAAGACACTGTTACCGGCGCAAGATTTTCATACAGAACCTGGCTGGGGGATTCGCGCGACCGTGGAAACAGACCGGGTTTTGGTGGGAACGTCGGATTGGTTGGTCAAACACGAGATCTCAGTAGAAGCGGCGGCGGAGAAAGTGGCGGCATTAGAAGCCGCTGGCAAGACGGTAGCCTACGTAGCGGTCAACGATGCTTTGGCGGGGGTGATTGCTCTCAGCGATCGCTTGAAGGAAGGGGCCGTAGAAACGGTAAAAGGCTTGCAGGCGATGGGCTTGCGGGTGATGGTTTTAACTGGCGATCGCACGGCGGAAACCGTTGCCGCACCTTTGGGATTGCCTCGGGAAGATATTATGGTGCAGGTTCCCCCGGATGGCAAAGCAGCCGCGATCGAAGCCATTCAGAAAAACCAGCATCGGGTGGCTATGGTAGGCGATGGTATTAACGATGCGCCGGCACTGGCACAGGCAGATGTGGGCATTAGCATGTCGGCGGCTACCGATGTGGCGATGGAAACCGCTCACATTACCTTAATGCGCGATTGCCTCACCGATGCGATCGCAGCCATTCGCCTCAGCCGCGCGACCTTCCGCAAAATTCGCCAAAATCTATTTTGGGCTTTGATTTACAACACCGTAGGCATTCCCGTGGCGGCAGGAGTGCTGTTGCCTGGTTGGGGAATTATGCTCAATCCCTCTACAGCCGGTGCGTTGATGGCGTTCAGTTCCGTTAGCGTCGCTGTTAATTCTCTGTTGCTACGCTCCAGCGATCGCTAAAAGGCAAAAAAAATACCCCCTAGCCTTGCCCGGAGGTTGGGGGGATGCTTAGCCAGCCACGCTTTCCAATAATTTCCACTGCTGGTTGTTAGCAATGGCGTTACTGAGCAAATCGAACATTTGATGGCAGTGATTGTTTACCTGCAACGGTAACTCTTCGTTTTTGAGCACGAAGTTCATGTGGACTTCTTCATTGGTGGTAGTGGTTTTGTCGATTAAGATTTCCACAGTCACTAACTTGCCAAAGGGGACTTTCCCCGGCACTTCCCGTGCCATCATGTAATCCCCCGTATCGTAAATAATATCAAAGCCGCAGGACTCCAACATCTCTGCTAGTAACTGCCGGAAACCTTCAACAGAAACGGCAACAACGAATAAACCCGTGTAGCGAGCCATAGAGAACTCCCGGCCTTTCGTAGAACAACTCTGGCTTGACACTCCACGTTTGCAACCAAACGCGGATTCTTGGTTCGCTGAGTCCACTTTTTCCAGCAGCCTGGCAACCAGCAAGACTGGAACCGTTGGTCTGTGGTGGGGCAACTGCCCTCCAGTGGCTCTCCCCAAGCGTTCCGTACTTTGAGAGTACCCGTTCCCGTTTGCCTGGCGGTACGGAATCGTTCGTTTTTGGCGATTTGATGGGGCGGGAAACGCCAGCGGCTGCAAGAGTTCCCAAACGCCAGCAACGCTGCCAATCGCCCCTGGGACATGGTGGCGTTTTTGACCGCTATCTAGGAAAGGGAAACATTGCCACCCGCGATCGCACCCCGTTTTCCCCACTTAATCGCAATTATACCGGAATTTCCTTATTTCCCAAGGCCAAACAGCCAAGCAACTACCAGGTAACTGGAATCCGCTTGGGTGGCATGGTGTTAAGTTGGCCATGATGGCAATAGAAAAATTTCCCTGCCAAAAAATGAAAAAGAGAGGGATGGAAAACGCGATCGCTACTGATAAGAGCATCTAACGCTTTCCCGTTACAATTCCCTCCCTCCCAGAGCCATGCTGAGTTTTGAAAATGTACAAATAGCAGTTCGTAGCCGCTGTCTGGCTATGGAACTTGCTACGCGCGGCAACGCTATTTTTCGGTTGGGAAAAACCCCCATGCTGTTTGGGAAGGCTTCGTTTTCCCGTTCGGTTGGTTGCTTTGTGTGGTGGGATGGGAAGCCAGGGCGCTGCAAGTCGATTTTGGGCGTCCGTTCTTCCACTGGATGGGATCGGTGTTCCCTAACCTACCGACACGACCAACCAACCGAATCCCTTGCTTACGATTCCGAGTTTGAGTCCGGATATTGATTGTTGCGCAGTTGTTCTGCTTCCGGACATTCATCCGAAACCAAAGGATCCACGTTACCTTTTGGAACCCCTGCTAACTTTTGTGTAATGGCACCGATGCTTTCCAGGCGCACCATTTCTTCCCAAGAGCAAATTTCTTCTTCTTCTTCGGTTTCGTACCGCAGCGTTACCAAATCTCCTTCAATATCAACAATGCGAGTTCGTTCAATCCAGCGCTGTTGATCCCGCAAGAAGACGCAGATTTCCTGACCATCGCAACAAAGTTGATAAATCTTGCGGTTTAACATGAGTCGCTTCTCCTGGGCCGTCAACTTCTTTCCCAAATATAGGTTTTGCTATCGATCGGTGGGAAGTGCGTTTTTGGGGAATATCCAGCTCAGATATTCAGATGCCAACGCCACCGAACCACTGCCAGTTGGTGGATGCTTACCTCCCCCACAGGCATGGCTTTCAGACTAGATTTTAACTCATTATGGCTTGGCCTACATCCCTGTCGCAAAAAACCTTCAAAGGAAGTTTTGGAAAATTTCCAGGTTTCTCCATATTTTTTGGGGGCGATCGCTTGCACAACCAGCAAAACCTGTGCTACATTTAGAAACTGTGCTGAGCGATACAGTACAACACCCACCCAGGGTTGGGTCGCTAACTCAACGGTAGAGTACTCGGCTTTTAACCGATTAGTTCTGGGTTCGAATCCCAGGCGACCCATTCTTCAAATCAACCAACCCAGAAAATCTCCAAAGCCGTGCTTTTCCCCCAGAGTGAGTGCGGTTTTTTCTATGTTTGTCTTCCCTGTTTGGGAGACAGGAAAAGATATCGATATTTTGATTTTGTAGGATTTTCTCAATGGAAATTTTCTCGTGGGGGTCGCCTCCAGCCTCCAACATCTACAATTAGGAGACTAGAGGGATGGCCACGGACGTTACTGGCGAACAGCTTCTAAAATACAGGCGTAGTAGAAACGACTACGAATCATATCCGTGCGTTGGATGGTCAAACCATTGTTTTGTAAAATTTGCACGATATCGGCTTCCCGATGCTGGTAAGCACGCGTGGTTTTGCTGGGACCGGGGAACATTTCGCCAATTTTTTTCAATAAGCTCAGGGCAAAAGTTTTGGGGGCAAAACTGACAATCAAGCGCGATTCTGCCATGGATGCCAGATGGTTCATCATTTCCACGGCATTTTCCTGAGGATAGTGAATCAACACATCCAAACAAACCACGGTGTGATATTTGCCACTGAGCTGTTCCAAATCTTGCACGGAAAAATGCAAATTGTTCAACTGGGCTGGAGATAGGGTGGCTTTTGCCCGTTCCCAACCTTCGCCAACCATTTTTTCAGAAATATCGCTGGCATAAACGATCGCGCCCGCTTCGGCAAGGGGAATGCTGAGGCTACCGACACCGCAACCAGCATCGCAAATAGACATGCCCGCTAAATTGCCATCTTTTTGGAGCCAATTGAGAATGGTTTCAACAGTTTGTTGGTGCCCTTTGCGAATATCTAGTTGTACTCTGTTGACATCATCGCCTTCGCCGTAAATACGCCGCCAGCGATCGAAACCAGTGGTATTGAAATATTCTTTGACTTCGGTTTTATCGTCAGCAGTTTTCATAAAAAATTGCCCTTGGGCTGGTGGGTGAATAAGGTTCGCTTGTTGGATAACGGGAAACTATTATAATATCAACATTTTTCTTTTTGTCTATCCGCAAGCAAACGCTGGCTGGTTAGTTGTTGTTCGGTAGCATCCCAATGCCAGCGCAGCAGGGTTGCCGGTTGGGTTGGGGCAATGGTTGCTTCTCCCAAAGCTTCCCGGGGGGTGTGAGTTGCTAGAGCGATCGCGGTTTCTACATCGCACAGATGCCAGCGTACCAAATTTTTTACCCCTGCTAGCAAAGGCAGCGTCGTCCCCGCCAGGGTACCATCCGACAAACGCGCCGTACCGTTTTTCACCGCGATCGCTCTGGTATCCCAAGGATATTCCCCATCGGGGCATCCCAAAGGTGCCAGGGCATCGCTGACCAAAAATACGCCCCGCTGGTATTCGCTGGCACGGAGTAAAATTTGTAGCATGGTGGGGCAAACGTGAACCCCATCCGCGATCGCACCGCATTTTACGTGAGGATGGACCATCGCCGCCCCCAAAAGACCCGGTTCTCGGTGGTGCAAACCGGGCATGGCATTAAAGGCATGAGTTACCAAAGTAGCCCCCTGTTGAAACGCTCGATTCGCCTGTTCGTAGGTAGCCATGGAATGCCCCAAACTAACCCGAATACCCAATTTCGATAAATAAGCAATCCCTTCGCCAGTAGGGTCTAGTTCCGGAGCAACGGTCATCATTTTGACAATCTCGGCGCGATCGCCCAATACCCGCTTTATATGTTCCACATCAAACGTTTGTAAGTGTTGCGGGGGATGAGCGCCGCATTTTTGGCGATTGAGGAACGGACCCTCTAAATGTACGCCCAGAACTTTGGCAGCATTTGTGGGCTGAATTTGTGCCTGCTGTTGGTCCATAAAATCAGCAAAGGCAGCCAGCGCTTTCTGAATTTTGGCCACCGAAGTAGTAACAATGGTCGGTAAAAACCCATCAATACCCTGCATCCAAAGCCACTGACAAATTTCAGAAAGCTGGTGTTGGTGTTGCCCATCCATATCGGGAAAAGCAAATCCCAAAGCCCCATTTATTTGCAAATCCAGACCACCCCGCGACAGCCAATCTCCCGCCAAATCTAGCTGTGGGGGTTCGCCATCGCTGGGAGCCTTCTCCATCGTATCCATCGCTTCGATCGTACCGCCAGCGCCTACACGCAACCAATACAACCCCTGCTTGCCGACAATGCGGGCATTGGTAATCTCTAGAGTCATGGCACCTTCCCTAGCTCTTGACAAAAAACGCGAGACACACAACCAATAACAAACAGCAACGATTGGGAGAACCAACCACCATGACGCAACCTATCATCGGCATCATCATGGGCAGCGATTCCGATTTGCCCACCATGAAAGAAGCGATCGCAATTTGCGAAGAATTTGACATTGCCCACGAAGTCGCGATCGTCTCCGCCCATCGTACCCCACAACGGATGGTCGAGTACGCCCAAAACGCCCACCAACGGGGATTAAAAGCCATCATTGCCGGCGCTGGCGGCGCTGCCCACTTACCAGGCATGGTAGCGTCTTTAACCCCCTTACCCGTCATCGGCGTACCCATTCCCAGCCGCCACCTCCAAGGCGTTGATTCCCTATACTCCATCGTGCAAATGCCAGGAGGCATCCCCGTCGCCACCGTCGCCATCGGCAACGCCAAAAACGCCGGATTGCTTGCCGTACAGATGGTAGCCGCTCACCAGCCCCAACTATTGGAAAAGGTACAGCAATACCGCCAAAATCTAGCAGAATCGGTCTATCAAAAACAGGAAAACTTAGAACAACAGGGGTATCAAGCCTACTTGCACTCGAAAGAAAAATAGATGTGGGAGATGGGGAGCTTGGGAGAGCGAAAAGTACAATCAATTGTTTTCTCCCATACCCCGAAGCTCTGACGCCCCGACGCCCCGACGCTTCTCTTCCGCAATTTTACGAGCATGAATCGGGAGCTTGAAAGCCCTGACTTTTTAAAGCAGGGATGAAAAGCGACCCGTGCGGCTTTAGCCGCCGTTAAAATCAAGTTGATGTGCTAGAATTTGGAAAAGCAGGCGAAATTTTATAAATCTTTTTTCGTACATCATGTTGACTCTCAGCTA